>JBKDZK010000175.1:0-4725 GCA_047971205.1 Draconibacterium sp. | reverse complement strand
ATATTGCCACGCAAATGGGAAATCAAGGTTCTTCCCATGAAGGTGTCGATTTGATATGTGAATGGATATGGAATGGCGAAATTGGAGAAGTGAAAAAAGTAGAGGTTGCCACCAACCGTCCTATGTGGCCACAAGGACTAGAAACACCTCTCAGACCACACAAAATTCCAATAACACTCGATTGGGACTTATTTATAGGTCCAGCTAAAATGAGACCCTATAATTCTATTTATCATCCATGGAATTGGCGAGGTTGGTGGGATTTCGGAACTGGTAGCTTAGGAGATATGGGGTGCCACGTCTTACACCCTTCTTATAAAGCACTTAAGTTAGGGTATCCAATTACAGTAGAAGCGGCATCTTCTTCATTACTTATTGATTCTGCTCCGCAGTCACAGTATATAAAATTTGTGTTTCCATCTCGTGAAAAAATGCAAAAAGTTGATTTGCCAGAAGTAGAAGTTCACTGGTATGATGGTGGCTTTATGCCTCAACGCCCCGCAGGATTTCCGCAAGGACGTTCTTTAATGGATCCAAGTGGAGGTATAACAATTTTTCATGGAACGAAAGATACATTATTTTGCGGTAGTTTTGGAATTAGGCCTTGGCTACTCTCAGGACGAGTGCCTAATGTTCCGAAAACAATTCGCCGTGTAGATAGCGCTATGAGTGGTGGTCATGAAATGGATTGGGTTCGTGCGTGCAAAGAAGATCCTAAAAATCGTGTAAAAACGAAGGCTGACTTTTCTGAATCAGGCCCGTTTAACGAAATGATCATGGTAGGCGTATTGGCTATTCGCTTACAACCTCTTAATAAAACATTAGAATGGGACGGAATTAATATGCAATTTTCCAATATTGCAGACGATGAAAAAATAAAGTTCATGATATCAGAAAACTTTATAATTAAGCATGGCCATCCTTCATTTAATTCTAAAATGTCGAAATATATTAGTGCAAAAGAGTTTGCAGAAGAGTTGATTAATCATAACTATCGGACGGGTTGGAATCTTGCTTCAATGCCATAATTCATGCGTAAACGACTTATGGTTATTGTTTTGCGTCATAGAATTAATGATACAAACAAATCTCATTTTTACATTCAAAACTATCAAAAGCTTTCTTTTTTAATAATATTTAGAGGCTTTTTAGTTATATCACTACCACTATAAGTGTTTAGTACGCATAGTTTGGAAATTCACATTCGAAACTTGATTGAGCTGACATTGAAAATTTAATTTTAAAAATAATCTCTTAAATTTATACAAAAATACCCAATAAGTTCTGACATAAAATTGTCAAACGCAATATAATAGACTGAATAATATACTTATAACCAAGAATTAGAGATGCCCAATTTTCCTTATTTTTCTCAACTTGATACCATGGACTGCGGTTCTACCTGCTTGCGTATGGTCGCAAAATATTATGGCAAAAATTATAGTCTACAATATTTACGTTCCCGTTCCTACTTAACACGAGAAGGAGTATCTATGCTTGGTATCAGCGAGGCGGCAGAGCATATTGGTTTCCGTACTAAAGGCTACCAACTTACTTGGGAAGAATTGCGTGATGATGTACCTCTTCCTTGCATTGTTCACTGGAAACAACGCCATTTCGTAGTAGTATACGCGATAAAAAAAATGAAGCCTTTCTTCTACTTTTCATTAAAAAAAAAGGCTTGGGATGGGCCTGTTCTTGTTTACGTTTCTGATCCCGCTAGAGGACCTCTTACATATACTAAAGAAGAATTTCTAAAATGTTGGCTTAGTACCAAATCTGAGGGACAGAACAAGGGTGCAGTTTTGCTGTTAGAGCCAACATCGGATTTTTATAAACACGAAGATGAAGTGAAGGATAAGTCAAAATTCATGTATCTATTAGCCTATCTGCGACCTTACTCCAGATACATTTTGCAGATTGGGTTAGGCATCCTTGTCGGGAGTATCATTAGCATGATTTTTCCATTTCTCACGCAATCGATAGTAGATTATGGGATTAATTATAGCGATCTGGCTTTTGTAACAATGGTGTTGGTTGCTCAAATGGTACTTATACTTGGACAAACAGTGAACGAACTGATTCGGAGCTGGATTATGCTACACGTTACAACCCGTATTAGTATTTCGCTTATTTCAGATTTTCTGATCAAATTGATGCGTTTGCCCATCGCTTTTTTTGATACTAAAATGATAGGTGATATCATGCAACGCATTGGTGATCACGGACGTATACAAACGTTTCTTACCGACTCACTAGTTAACATTGTATTTGCTTTTATTACCCTTATCATCTATACTTTTATATTGGGAAGTTACCATTTGGGTATACTCGGAGTTTTCTTTTTGGGAAGCTTTTTGTATATCGGCTGGGTGTTGCTTTTCTTGAAAAGGAGAAGAGAAATCGACTACAAACGTTTTCAACAGTCTTCAGCTGAGAAAAGCAATATAGTCCAACTTGTTAACGGAATGCAAGAAATCAAACTAAATGCCTGCGAAAAACAAAAACGTTGGGAATGGGAGTCCATACAAGCCCGGTTGTATCGAGTAAACATAAAAGGCCTAGCGCTAAACCAGAACCAAAAGGTTGGAGCTACTTTTATCAACCAGGCCAAGGATGAGTTTATCTCATTTCTTTCTGCTAAAGCAGTAATAACTGGTGATATGACTCTTGGGATGATGATGGCTGTTCAGTACATTATTGGACAGCTAAATGCGCCTATCCAACAGTTTATTGGATTTACACAGGCAGCCCAGGATACTAAAATTAGCCTCGAACGTCTTGGTGAGATACACAACCGAGAAGACGAGGAAAAACCAGAGGATGGAAAAATGCAGAAAATACCGTCAGCTGAAAGTATTGATATAAGAAACCTGGTATTTCGCTATGAAGGACCGCATTCTCCTGATGTACTTAAAAATATAAACTTACACATACCCGCAGGCAAGGTAACTGCTATCGTTGGGACAAGTGGAAGCGGTAAAACAACCCTTATAAAAATGATGCTGGGTTTCTATGAGCCGACAAAAGGAGAAATACTGCTCGAAGGCTCGAATTTAGATAACTACAGCCACTCTCAATGGCGTAAACGTTGTGGAGTAGTTATGCAGGAAGGCTATATTTTTTCTGATACTATTGCCAACAACATAGGAATAATGCATGAAATACCTGACATTGAAAAAATAGGCAAAGCAGTGGATACTGCTAATATACGAGAGTTTATCGATTCATTACCACTCCGATACAATACAAAAATAGGCAGCGATGGACACGGATTGAGTACAGGACAAAAGCAACGTATCCTTATTGCAAGGGCAGTGTATAAGAATCCTGATTATATCTTTTTTGACGAGGCCACTAATGCTTTAGATGCTAGTAACGAAAGGATAATTATGGAGAATCTTGAACGTTTCTTTCACGGGAGAACGGTGGTGGTGGTGGCTCACCGCCTGAGTACAGTAAAAAAGGCCGACCAGATTGTGGTGCTTGCCAATGGCGAGATAGTAGAAACCGGCACACATCGTGAACTTGTTAAGAAAAACGGAGTCTATTATCATTTGGTAAAAGATCAATTGGAATTGGGAAGTTAGGATATTTTTTTGATGGCGGTTATTTTGAATTTAGATGATTACAGATAGAGTCAAAAATAATAAGATGTGAATAAAATAATACGGGTTCTTATAAATTTGGAATACATTCAAAGTCAACTATAGTATGTTTTGTTGAGAAGTATATGAAAGTATGATACTGTTTTAGCAGCCAGAATACTGATTGAGATGTGATCAACAAAAAAAATTAATTTTCTTGCAAAGGATTGAAAGTTATGCGGCTGTTACACCAAATTTTTATTGAATGCTACTTTATCGTAAATTTTATGGTAGTATCAAGCTGAAACAGTACGTAGGGTTACTTAGAATTAATTGCTTTATGAATGTGAAATCAAAGTGGTAAATGCTAGACGTTGTTCCTGTATCAGGCTTACAACTCCCTGTTTATTTATAATTGTCAAGACAATAAATAAAACAAGTGAATATGCCTTATAGAAATAATATAGAAATTCACAACGAAGAAATAAAAGAGATAATGAAAGAAATCCCAGGAAGTCTGCTTCGGTGGGGGCTTACTTCTATTTTCTTTATTCTTCTGGGGATTGTTGTAGGTAGCTATTTTTTTACATTTAAGGAAATAGTATCAGCACCAGTAAAAATAACGACATCTAATCCACCAGCTGATTTAATATGTAGAGCATCGGGAAAGATACAGAAGTGGTTTATTGGGGATGGGCAGGATGTTGTTGAAGGACAAAGGATTGCCTTAATACAAAACCCGGCGATGATGGATGATATTTTAACGCTCGAAGGTATTTTGAGTGAATTTGACACTGTTCAAGTTTATGAGAAAATAAAAATAGAAGAGATGCCCGATGAATTAGAACTTGGTGATATAAGGGAAGCGTATAGTCAACTTTTTCGAAACTGTATTGAATACAGTGCATACATCGGTAATGGATTCACTGGGAAAAAGATAGAGCTTTTGCAATCAC
The DNA here is from genome assembly GCA_047971205.1 of Draconibacterium sp. Taxonomy (GTDB): domain Bacteria; phylum Bacteroidota; class Bacteroidia; order Bacteroidales; family Prolixibacteraceae; genus Draconibacterium. Next base: position 182 of record JBKDZK010000175.1, on the reverse strand, counting down.
AATTAGAAAAACAAAAAGAACAATACCTATTGATGCAGGAACAGCGAGAAATGATGTCCCAGGAGCTTGAAATTACCCGAAATATCTTTACCCGAAACCAGAATATGCTAGATAAGGGAGGAGTTTCCAAATCTGAATATGAGGAAGCAAAGGCAAAGGTAATTTCATCTGAAAGGGCATAT
>JBKDZK010000174.1:0-2189 GCA_047971205.1 Draconibacterium sp. | reverse complement strand
GGTAACTCCCTGAATATCTTGTCGGCCTGCAGGGATTCGAACCCTGGACCCGCTGATTAAGAGTCAGCTGCTCTGCCAACTGAGCTACAGGCCGCAGAGCAATAAAGGTAGTTTGAAATATGCGTTTTACAAAAACAAAAATTACATTTTTACGGTTACCGGAAGCGAGACATTACTCTCGTTATTCATGCGGTCGAGCACTGAAATACGGACTTCGTACTTCTTCTTCTTTCGGTTCATCCGGTCGAATTTAATTTCCCTCCCCTTTATTATCGTGAACATATGACTGCTATTTTCTTTATCAAAGCTCTTCCCGAGTTCATTTACATATACCACAAACTGCCAGGGCTTATCCATCTCTCCCGAAGCATCAGCTACCTTCCATTGCAATTTTCGCCCCGAGCGTTTCAATTTTGTCACGGCCTGCGGAGGAGTTGCATCCAACCAGGGCATTGGCGGCACAATTGCTGGCTGCTTGTAAAAATCCAGTTTCAGGCTATCCTGAAAGCCCAGCAAATCTTTGTTAAAGCTTTTAGAACTAAAATAAGCCGAGCCTTTTATTTCGGGAATAGAATGAATCAGGCGCAATTGCTTTGGCAACTGATCAGGCTCCCGCCATTCCTGTGTTTTTGACTCAGAATCGACCCGGTAAGGAGCCTGCCCAATGTACAAAGCCCTTCCATAGGTGTGATTTTTCCACCAGTGGGCAAGAACTTCAAAATCGGCCGCAGCCATTCCAATATGCCAGTAAAGTTGCGGCAAACAGTAGTCAATCCAGCCTTCTTCCTGCCATTTCAGAATGTTGGCATACAAGCCATCGTAATTACTGGTGCCGGCCGTTGTTTGCGAACCACGCGGATCGTCGGCAATATTTCGCCACACCCCAAACGGACTGATCCCAAACTTTACCCAAGGCTTTACTGACTTAATTCCCTCATTCAGCATTTTAATGGTGATATCCACGTTCTCCCTGCGCCAATCAGCTATATTATCGGCAAAAAAACCTCTTTTGTACAACCCGAAAGATGTAGTGTCGGGAAATGCCTCTTTGGTGGGATACGGATAAAAATAGTCATCCATGTGGATGGCATCCAGATCGTACCGCGTCACAATATCTTTCACTACACCGGTAATAAACTCGCGCACAGCTGGAATCCCCGGGTCGAAATACAATTTCTTGCCATACTCCAGCACCCATTCATGATGTTTAAAAACGACGTGGTTGGCCGAAAGTTCTTCTTTTGTATTTTGTGCTATCCGGTAAGGATTTAACCAGGCATGCAATTCCATACCCCGCGCATGGCATTCTTTGATCCAGAATTCCAGCGGATCGTAATACGGATCGGGAGCCTGCCCCTGCTTCCCCTGGAGATAGCGCGACCAGGGTTCAAGTTCGGAATAATAAAGTGCGTCAGCCGCAGGCCGTATTTGTAAAATAATCGCATTCATTCCCAGGTCTTTGTGCATATCCAAAATACGGATGGCTTCCGCCTTTTGGGTTTCTGTATCCAAACCGGGTTTCGACGGCCAGTCAATATTGGCAACCGTAGCCACCCAAACAGCCCTGAACTCATACTTGGGTTGGGCGAAAGAAATCAGTACTGTTGAAAAAATAAAAATGCATGCAAGAAGATACCTGTTCATAGTGTGTGTATAGTATATTTTCAGCAAATGTAATGAATCCAACCATTTAAAATTGACATCTGATAAAGCAACAGGGAATCATCTGCAAAAAAAAATCCTATCTTTGCATCAGGAAAGTAGACAAAACAAGAAAATATTAAAGACAATCCGGGTTTACTATTCTGGTAAATCCGTGGTTTATTAGGTTTAGTTGGTTTAGGTTAAAAAGGCTGTCAGTAGGACAGCCTTTTCTTTTTACGCTTTTCAAACTAAATACTCAACAGGCAAAAAAAAGGCCGGAAACCCAATGATTCCCGGCCTTCTTAAACCAATAACATTTTCTAACCTATTTTACTAAACTATATGTGTACTCGTTGTTCAATGAACTCAACACAACCTGGTAGTTTCCTCCTGCAAGGGCCGAAAGATCATATCCGTTTATCATGTTGAATTCTTTTCCCAATTTTGACTGGTAGATCAACCCGTTGTCATCGTAGATGTTCAGGGTCATGAACTCGCCGTCAAAATTCAGGTACGAAAGTTTCAAAACGTCGTTCGCATAAGCG
>JBKDZK010000173.1:0-13945 GCA_047971205.1 Draconibacterium sp. | reverse complement strand
CAGGGCGTTATCTGGAACATTTACAGTTTTGATCAGTGGGGGGTAGAACTTGGCAAGCAGTTGGCCAACGCCATTTTACCGGAGCTCGACGGTGACAGCAAAGTTACCGGACACGACACGTCCACCAATGGCTTGATCAATGCCTGGAAAGCTATGAAATAACCATCTGAACAGAAATGTTTCAAAACATACAGAGACTGGTTAAGGTTTTTAGCCGGTCTTTTTTATTTCCGCCAAAGGAGTTGTTGCTTAAGCAAGCTTTATAGTCAGCTTTTCGAATGTTTTTTTGCAGGAAGCGCCTTCGTATAAAATTTCGTAAACCGTTTCCGATATGGGCATGTCAACCTTGTATTGCTGATTGATTTTATGAATGGAAGCCGCGGCATAATATCCCTCGGCAATCATGTTCATCTCCCATTGGGCTGCTTTAACCGAATAACCTTTCCCGATCATAGTGCCAAACATACGGTTGCGGCTAAATTGCGAGTAGGCAGTTACCAGCAGGTCGCCCAAGTAAGCCGGGCTTTTAATATCGCGGTTAATGGGATGGACGGCATCAACAAAGCGTTTGATTTCCTGGATGGCACGCGAAATAAGTACCGCATGTAAATTGTCGCCATAGCGCAATCCGTGGGCAATCCCGGCAGCAATGGAAACCACATTTTTTAGTACCGACGAATATTCTGTTCCCCAAATGTCGTCGGAAAGGGTAGTGAAAATGTATTCGCTTTGAACCAGCTGCGCAAATTTCTCGATGCGCTCGTCATCGGTCCCGGCAATGGTCAGGTAAGATAGCTTTTCGAGTGCAACTTCTTCTGCATGGCATGGGCCGGTTATCACGCCCATCATGTCGAAAGGCACGTCAAAGTGCTTGTTCAGGTACTCAACAACCAGCAGGTTTTCTTCCGAAACAATTCCTTTTATACCCGAAAGAATATACTTATCGCTGAGGTCGGTTTTTAGTCCTTCTAAAATAACGGGTAAGAAGGCCGAAGGAATGGCCAGTACCAGAATATCAGATTCGTCGGTGATTTTATTGATGTCGCTGTAAAAGGTGATTCTTGAAGTGTCAAACTCCACATCTCTTAAATAACGCGGATTGTGACTGTATTTTTGAAAGGCTTCGATGGTTTCTTCTTTTCGGATAAACCAGTTTATCTCCCCCACATTTTCTAAGAGCATTTTAGCAATGGCAGTAGCCCAGCTGCCGCTCCCAATAACGGCAACCTTGTCTGTTTTAATATTCATCTCTTATTCCCTTTGGCGCAAAAGTACAATTTGTAAAGCCAAATCAAGAATGATTACGGGGAAACAACCTCGTTTTATTGATTAATAAACCACGGGTTGTTAAGAAAGAAATCCCGCCGGGTGGCTTGAATTACCTCATAAAATGTATATTAACGGTCCGAAAATAACGCCAATAAATAATCACCTATGGAGAAATATATTTTGTCGCTCGATGCGGGTACCACCAGTAGCCGGGCCATCCTTTTTAATCATTCCGGAGAAATAATAGAAGTTGCACAGCAGGAATTCGAACAGATTTATCCAAAGCCCGGTTGGGTAGAACACAATCCTGAAACCATTTGGGAAACGCAGCTGAAAGTGATGAAGGAAGTCATCGGGAAAGCTGCGATAAAAGCAGCGCAGGTGGAGGCCATCGGGATAACCAACCAGCGCGAAACAGCGGTTGTTTGGAACCGTGAAACCGGAAAGCCTGTATGCAATGCCATTGTTTGGCAAGACCGTCGGACGGCTGAATTTTGTGATGAACTAAAAGCACAGGGATGGGAGAAAAGCGTTGCCGAAAAAACGGGGCTGGTAATTGATGCCTATTTTTCGGGGACAAAAATCAAATGGATTCTTGACAACGTAGAAGGTGCGCGAGAACTGGCAGCCAGCGGAAAACTGGCTTTCGGAACCGTTGATACCTGGCTGATTTGGAACCTTACAGGCGGAACCCAGCATATTACCGATGTAAGCAATGCCAGCCGTACCATGATCTACAATATTCACGAGCTGAAATGGGATGCAGAATTACTGGAGTTGTTAAACATTCCCGAAAGCATTTTACCCGAAGTAAAGCCAAGTAGCCAGGTTTACGGGAAAACGTCGGTGGATTGTTTGGGGATTGAAATTCCGATTGCCGGAATTGCCGGCGACCAGCAGGCGGCCATGTTCGGGCAAATGTGCATGAACGAAGGGATGGTGAAAAATACCTATGGTACCGGTTGTTTTGTGATGATGAATACCGGGGAAAAGCCCATCGCTTCCAAAAACAAATTGCTGACAACCATTGGTTGGCAAATAGGCGATAAAGTCATTTATGCACTTGAGGGTAGTATTTTTATTGGTGGTGCCGTGGTTCAATGGCTGCGCGACCAGTTGGGAATTATTAAATCTTCGTCTGAAATTGAAGCGCTCGCCCGTGAGGTGGACGACAATGGCGGAGTTGTATTTGTGCAGGGATTTGTAGGACTTGGAGCACCGCACTGGGACCAGTATGCCACCGGAGCCATTATTGGGCTGACGCGTGGTACCGGAAAGGCGCACATTGCAAGGGCAGCGCTTGAAGCCATTGCTTTCCGTTCTATGGAGGTAATCAATACCATGGTGCTTGATTCCGGAATTGCCCTGAACGAACTGCGTGTGGATGGAGGCGCAGCGGTAAACGACCTGCTGATGCAGATTCAGGCCGATTCGATCTCAACCACTGTGGTGCGCCCGAAAGTAACCGAAACAACGGCCTTGGGAGCAGCCTACCTGGCCGGCCTGGCAACGGGCTACTGGAACGATATTGAGGAGTTGAAAAATCAATGGCAGGTGGATAAAAAGTTTGTCCCTTCCAACGATACGCGTTTTATGGAAAAGACCATAAAGAACTGGAACAAAGCTGTGGAGCGCAGCAAGTCGTGGAGCATGGAATAATTGCTATTGACTACTAAATTTAAAAACTATTAGACCCGATTTATATGCTAACTGAACTTTTTGGCGAGTTTCTCGGAACAGCTATTCTTATTCTGCTCGGAAACGGAGTGGTGGCCAATGTTAATCTGAAAAATACAATAGGAAACGGCAGTGGTTGGATGGTGATTACCACGGGATGGGCGCTGGCCGTTTTTACCGCTGTTTTTATGACGGCCGATTTAAGCGGCGCACATCTGAATCCCGCTGTAACCATAGGCCTGGCAGTTGCCGGTCAGTTTGCCTGGGTAAAGGTTGTCCCTTTTATTCTTGCACAAGTGGGCGGAGGTATGTTTGGGGCACTTATGGTGTATTTGTTTTACATCGATCATTTTAAAATAACCACTGCTCCCGGAATGAAAAGGGCCTGTTTTTGCACGGCTCCGGCCATTGCCAACACCAAAAGCAATTTCTTCTCAGAGGCTATCGGAACTTTTGTGCTGGTACTCGGTGTGTTGTTGATTACTGTTCCCGAATTTCAACTGGAAGGAATGAATTCCACGAAAGTGGGGTTGGGATCGCTGGGAGCGATGCCGGTTGCCCTGGTGGTTTTTGTTATTGGCCTTAGTTTGGGGGGGACCACCGGGTATGCCATTAACCCTGCCCGTGATCTTGGTCCGCGGATCGTTCACGCCTTATTGCCCTTGAATGCAAAGGACGACAACGGCTGGAAATACGCATGGGTACCAATAGTGGGACCGGTTGCCGGATGTTTCCTGGCCGCTTTTACACATATGTTGATAGTATATTTGCTACGGTAGTGAGCTTTTTTCATCCATGGTTGTTACTGTGTTAAACTTAGAGTAAAATAATATGCCACACAATTTAAGCGACAGTTCGATTCGTTTGAGAGAAATGATCGAAAAAGCGATTGAAGATCACAAGATCACCCGCGATGAGTACGACAAAATCCTCAACATTGCCACAGAAGATGGTTTTATTGATGCGCACGAACAAGCCCTGCTCAACGAACTCCAACAGATGATCGAAGACAAGGTAGTGCGTTTCGTAATCTGACAACAAGTATGAAGCGTTTTCTGAAAAGAATTGGAATTTTGCTGACATTGCTGATGTTAGGTGTATTGGCTTATACCTACATCAGCTTTAATTTTTATGCGCCCAAAGATCCAAACGTGGAAGTTGACACGCAAAGCCTGGCTTATTACCAGGATTCGTGGGTTGAATGCCGCGATGCGTTTCTTCAGCAGGCAGAAAATATGAAAAGCCGCTTCGATAGTGTTGAGGTCTTTTCTGTTTCTTTGGAAAGCACTACTGATAAAGATCTCACGATCGATTTTTGCTATGTTCCTCCCCGCGATACTACCGAAAAGCTGGTGGTGCTTGTTTCAGGCACACACGGTATTGAAGGTTATGTGGGCAGCGCCGTTCAGCAAATGTTAATGGCCGAATTTTTTCAGCCTGAAATGTTTTCGAACACGGGGCTCTTGCTGGTGCACGGACTGAATGCGTGGGGATTTAAACACCAACGTCGCTTTTCGGAAAACAACGTAGACCTGAACCGGAACTTTAGTCTCGATCGTTCGTTGTTCGAAACTCAAAACGATGGCTTTGTAGCGCTTTACGATATGCTGACACCCAAAGGGGAATTGGATATGAACAGCATCGGCAATCGCTTTTTTATGTTGAAAGCCATTAGGAAGATTGCGCAAAAAGGAATGCCGGCCTTGTTGCAGGCTTTTGCCCAGGGGCAATACCAGTATCCTGAAGGGATTTATTTTGGCGGGCAGGACTTTGACCAACAGGTTGAAATTCTAACCCGCGTTTTAACAGAAAAAGCAAGTCCTTACCATATGCTTCTGAATCTTGACCTTCATACCGGTTTTGGCGAGCGCGGCGAATTGCATCTTTTCCCAAATCCGGTGGATAATTCGGTGCTCAAACACAGCATGGAGAAAGTGTTTGATGGTTACCGCATCGATTGGGGAGATTCCGATGATTTTTACACGGTTCACGGACAGATGGTGGAATACATCAGCAGTTTGTTTCCCGGGAAATTATCCATGCCGATGCTGATGGAGTTTGGAACGCTGAATACCGGAAGTACCGTGGGAGCTGTTAAATCGGCACATATTTCCATTGTCGAAAACCAGGGAGCACATTATGGTTATAAAACGGAGCAGGACAGTTTGAAAGCAAAAGCCGGCTATTATGAAATGTTTTATCCGCCATCGGAAAAATGGCGCACCAATGCACTCCACGTTTCCAAAGCGATGATGGGGAGTATCTGGAAAAACTTCCAGGAATTATAATGCTTCTGATTTCTACTTGAGAATATAAGCCACAATCACACCCAGGTAGTTTCCAACGGCATAACCCGCAATCCCTACAAACATACCGGTTAAAATTACTTCCCTGTTTTTCAGTGCGGTGGCTACCACCGGAACAAACGGAGGCGAGCAGATCAGCGCACTTCCGGATATGATCACCGTGTCGGCATCGATCTTAAAAATACGGGCAATGGCTGCGTGAAGGAAATGAGAACCAAACATGGCAATTCCCACATAGTAAAACAAAGAGATGGAAATATCGGCCAGTTTGCTAATATCGGCCATGGATGCAACCGCCACACAGAAAATGAGGATGAGGTACATGCCCAGCTGAAAGGTTTTTTTGATTTTTCGGATACGCGGAACAAACGACAGCGCAATTCCAAAAGTGGTGACAAAAATAACCACGGCGGCATTGGCAAAATCGTCGGAGAAAAGCTTACTCAGCAGAAAACTTACGCCTAAAATAGCGACCGAAATTCCAAAGGCGCTCAGCAAAGGCCAGAAAACATCTTTCTTAAAAAAACCATCGTATGATTCATAATCTTCTGCGAGATCGATTTCGCCAACTTCAATTTGTCCTGTATTCTGCGATTTATAAGGTGGCAGAAACCACAAAAACACCTTTTGCCCGATGGTGAAAATGAATATCAGATAAATGGCGCCAAGTGTCATTTCGTAGGTATGCGTGAGGATGTATATTTCCTGCGAAACATTAAGGGCAGTTTTTATCGCCGCCATGTTAGGCGTTCCGCCGGTATACACACCTACGAGCATTCCCGAAACTTTCCAGATTTCTTCAATACTTCCCCTGAACATCCAGAACCCGACAAAAACCATCAGCAAAACCGTGAACAAACCGATGAGCAGCGAGCCTACCGCATCTTTTGCCTGGCGCATCCATTTTTTTACATCCAGCGAAAACAGGATCAACGGCAGGCAAAGCATAATGGGAATACTCGAAAACAGGTCCTGTAAAAATGAGATGGTATTTCTCGACATATCCTGCTGTGTCACCAATCCATCAGCCAGGTACTCGCGCATTTTGCCAAAGGGGATATAAATCGATCCTTCCACCAGGGCATGGTAGGCCGGAGAAACTTCGGGGAGTATGCCCACATTCCCGATAAAAATCCCGAGCCCGTAGCAAATCAGTACGGCTCCGATTTTTTTGGCCAGCGAGTAATTACTTTCCAGGTAAATAATAATGACGGGGGCTACAACAAACAGAAAGATGATCAGAAAGAAATGTGTATCCATCCTAAAACGTTCAGTTTAATGGGGTGTAAAGATATCAGAAAGAGTGATTCGGACAAATTTTTATCACAGAGTGCACGGCTATTACTTGTTTGAAAAGTATTACTAATTCGCGGTTTTCAATATCCAGTCGCTTATCGATCTTAAAACTTCGGGATCGATGGTTTCTTCAATCTGTGCATATTCTGACGTTGCCCCGCTTGTACAATGCTGAAACAAGTGATTGTGTGCTTCAAAACGAAGCGTATCCACCTGTGCGTTTCCGCCCGAAGCGATTGCCTCGTAGATTTTGGAAAGATTGGAAGCCGGCACCTGCACATCTTTGGCTCCGTTAAGCGCCAGCACCGGGCATTTAACCTTGGCAAGCGTTGGTTGCGGGTCATAAGTCAGAAAATAGCGGAACCAGCGGGAATTTACATAGGCAATCTGATCATCCACCTGTTTTTTCAGACCATCATTCATTCCGGCATACATTCCCTGGGTGAGTTTTGTACGCAATTGTTCGGCGGCTTTGTCCGCATCCGGTTCATTTCTGAGCACATCGAACATAAGTTTCTGCACCATTTTGTTTTGTTGAATCGAAAAATCGGGCATGCCTTCCGCTTTTAACGAGAGATCGTTTTGCTCGTACAGAACTTGTTCTCCGGTGATTCCAGGTGCTGCCAACAGAACAATAAAAGCTACATCGTTGGAAGATGTTGCTGCCATGGGGGCGATCAATCCTCCTTCGCTGTGTCCGATCAGTCCGATTTCTTTTGGATTGATTTCTTTTCTGCTTTTCAGGAAATCAACACCTGCCAGGGCATCGGTGGCAAGCTCCTGACTGGTAGAAGAAGGGATATCTCCTTCCGAACCGCCCACTCCCCGGTCATCTACCCGCAAAACGGCAATTCCCTGCCGGGTGAGGTAATCGGCAATTACGGCAAAGGGTTTGTGCCCAAGAATCGTTTCATCGCGGTCCTGCGCTCCTGTTCCGGTGATCAGCACTACTGCCGGACAATTTTTTCCATTCCGGGGCAACGTGAGAGTCCCGGCCAGTTTTAACCCCGTTCCCGGATGCGTGTATTCAACTTCTTCCGAAAGATACGGGTATGGCGGAACGGGTGTTTGCGGCCGCTTTAGTTCTGCGACTTCCCCTGCCTTTTTCAGGTTCAGGTTGAACGATAGCCCGTTTTGCTGCCACTTGCCGGTTGTGGAATCTGAAGACACAAACTTCCCGGTGTAATTACCCCGAATAGTGGGGATGTTCATTTCAATGCTGTCGCCTTTGGTGGTGATTTCACCCTCAATATTGGCTGCCCCCTGAAGTGGAACATCCATCTTAACATCGTACTTTCCGTCGGCCTGGCTTATCTTGAAAATAAGTTCTAGTTTTCCGGTTGGCAATGGCAGTTTTCCCGACCAGTTTCCGGAAATATCAGAACCCTGTGCCGCAACGTTTTTGGTAAAAACGATGGTAATTGCAAGGGGGAGCAACAGACAAAGGAAGCGTTTCATCTGTAAAGAGTTTTTTGCTGACTATTGTTTTTTCAATGATTTTATCTCCTTTAACAGAAGTTCGAGCGCCGGAGAAGCCATGCCTCCGTGATCAAATCCATCCAATTCCAAAAGCTTGGTGTGCTGATGTCCGGCTACCTTCATCATGCGGTACATGTAGGCATTTTCTTCGTAGCGCCCGAGCATTTCCAGTTCGCGGTCGCCGGTGATCAGTACCAGCGGCGGAGCGTCGGCACGAACAAAATAAAGCGGTGCCAGTTCGTCAACAACGGGCTGAGTTCCTTCAATTCCTCTTTCTTTTCGCACCGTAAAATGCGTGATGGTATGCCCGCTAAAAGGCACCAGCAAAGCAATATCATCGGCATCGATGTTGAACTTTGCCAGGTAGTGTTTGTCCAGTCCGATCATCGAGGAGAGGTAACCTCCGGCCGAGTGCCCCGAAACAACGATCTTTTCTTTACTGCCACCGTATTTTTCAATGTTGTTGAAAGTCCAGGCAACGGCTGCCGCAGCGTCCTCAATGTAAACCGGGCTTTTTACTTTGGGCGACAAACGGTAATTTACCGCTACCACCGCAATGCCTTTTTCTTTTAATGTTTGGGGAATCGATTTTTCGCCGCCTGTTAATCCGCCGCCGTGAAACCACACCACGGTAACAAAATCCGTAGTATTTTCGGGGTAATAGAGATCAAGTTTACAACGTTCATTTGCATACTCCGAGGTTTCACTTTCAGGAATGTATGAAATATTTTTAACTAAAGCATAGGTAATCTCCTGTGCAATTGAAGATTGGAAGCTAATTGTCAGGAGAATAAATAATAAAAGCAGGTTCTTTTGCATATTAATCGTTTTGATTCTTAACTAAAGTACAAAAGTATTTGTAACATGGGAATGATAATATTCTAAAGGCTGAAAGTTTAATCCGGACAGTAATCCACTTTCTAAAAAAAAAATGTTCCCCGTTTGAAAAGATGTGATAAATTGTAATTTTATGAGTTATAATACATCATAAATATTGGCACGTGAATAAAAATCTTTTGATCTACGTTGTTGAAGATAACAAGCTATTCAATAAGATAGTAGTTGATTATCTACAAAAACAGGGTTTTAGAAGAATCAAATTCTTTTATAACGGACAAGATTGTTTAAATGCAGTAAAAAGTGGAGAGCATCCTGATATTGTGATCCAGGATTACCATTTGGAGGATTCGACAGGAATAGCTGTATTGCAGGTGGTAAAAAAGAGAAGCAAACGTTCGGAGTTTATCTTTTTAACAGCGAATGAAGATATGGAAGTGGCTGTGAATTCGATAAAATATGGAGCCTTTGACTATATCATTAAGGACAACGATCTGGCTTTGAAAAAGGTGTCCAATAAAATTGAAAAAATATCAAAAATGCTGGAATTAGAGAAGCGGAACCAGCTTATCCAGAGGATGATGGTTGTAATTCTTGTTGTTCTTGTTACCATCACAATTCTAATGGTATTACATGGCGTTTTCGATTTATTTGGTTTAAAGAGTGAGCAGATATAATAAAAAATGCGGTAAGTTTTTACCGCATTTTTTATTTGCTATCAATACTGAAGCTTTTATAGGGTAAGTCTTTCCAGACGTTTCATGATCGTAAAAATGAAAGCGGCCGAGAGCAGACAGCAAACCACAAAAATGGCCCACAATTGCCAGATCTCGATTTTGTCCCAGAAGAAACTTCCGATTCCAAGCAGTTTGTTACCAACGGCGGTGGCAAGCAACCAACCTCCCTGCATCAAGCCCTGGAAGCGTGGAGGAGAAACTTTGGATACAAACGAAAGTCCCATCGGGCTAAGGAACAACTCTGCCACGGTAAGGATGAGGTAGCTGTTCATCAACCAGTAAGGCGATATTCTTGAAGAATCCGGAACCGGGCTCCCATTCAGCTCAAACGGCGAAACGATATCAAGCGATCCTACTACCATTAACAGGAATCCGAAGGCAGCAATGATCATCCCGATACCAATTTTGCGCGGAGTAGATGGTTCTCTGCCACGGTCAGAAAGCCAGGTAAAAATACCTGAAACCAGGAAGGTCAGCGAAACAATAAATAGCGGGTTAAACGATTGGAATACTTCGGGTTGAATGTCGTTGTTTCCTGCTGCTTTGTTGTAGAGGAAAAAAGCAAGAGCGCCGAATGCAATGGTCATTGCCAGCCCGATCATGCGTTGTTTGGAAGTGCCTTTGCGAACCAGCAGCACAATACCGGCAATTAAGCCAATAACTGACAATATATTATCGAGTTCGAAAAACAAATAAGTAAATGGTCCAACTGCTTTAACTGTATAGTCGCGGGCAAAGAAGGTCATCGTAAGTCCGTTCTGGTGGAACGACATCCAGAAGAAGATCACCACCCCGAAAACCAGCAACAACGCTGTAATTCGCGGTCTTTCCTCTTTGGTTGAAATACTTACGATCCAGGTAATAAAGGCAGCAAATAAACCCACTGCAAAGCCAATTCCGGTGTCTATTCTCAGGATAAAGAACAACGAAGTAACCGCCGCCATAACTGCCAGTGAAAGGAAGACCTTCAACAGACCAACGTTGGGTTCGTTTTTGTTTTCTGATTTAACCACTTGCTTGTTCGGAAGAAGACGGTTAAAGAAAATATAAACCGCCAGCGAAATAAGCATGGCACCGGCAGCAACGGCAAAAGCATAATTATATCCCTTTGCGAAAACATCGATGTAGTTTTGAGCAAACGCCGCAAGATCGGTAACCGGTCCGTTTATATTGGCCGCGTTGGCAAGCTGCTGAAAGGTTTCGGTATCTTTAAGCGTACCATTCAGCATTTGGTGACACATGGCCGGTAAGCTTCCGTCGTGATGAAGACCGTTTGTTTTTAACCACCAGTTACGGGCTGCATTGGCTGCAAAGGGGGCAAAAAAGGCACCCACGTTAATACCCATGTAGAATAACAAATAGGCTTTGTCACGTAATTTTTCGTACTGTGGTTTATCGTACATCTGGCCTACAACAGCCTGCAGGTTACCTTTAAAAAGGCCATTCCCTAAAGCGATGGTGAATAGGAAGATAACCGTAGTGGTCAGGCTCATTCCCGGAATCGCCATCATAACGTAGCCCAGGAACATAACCACAATCCCCACCATAATAACCAACTTGTAACGTTTGGTTGCGTCGGCAATAATACCTCCCAGCAACGCCAGTGCATAAATGGCAAAATAGAACCAGCTGTAAATACTGCCGGCTGTTTCTGCATTTACATCGTATTTCGCCTGGAGAAAAAGGACCAGGATGGCCATCATGGTATAGAATCCAAAGCGTTCTCCCATGTTGGCAAAAAAGGCTACAATAAGCCCCTTAGGATGATTTTTGAACATATAGGTATGGTTTTTGATTTTTATTACAACTTTTCAAAATCGAACAAATATAAAACTCTTTTTAAGTTGATACACTGGGTAAAGGTCAGCTTCCATAAATTTCCTGAACCTGATGCCTATATTTTTGTAATTTTGATAAAAAAGCCGTCGATGAAACTTTTTTCCACAAGACAAATTGCCCAACTCGATCAATACACCATTCAAAACGAACCCATTGCTGATATCGATCTGATGGAACGTGCTTCGCTGCAAATTACCAACTGGATAGTTCAGCGTTTTTCCACCGAACAAAAGATGATGATTTTTGCCGGGCCTGGAAACAACGGTGGCGATTCACTGGCCATAGCCCGTCAGCTGGCCGGGTTGGATTACAATTGTGAAGTTTATTTACTCGATTTTGGAAAGCAGCTTAAAGGTTCTCCGGCGATTAACTGGCAGCGGCTTGAGGAAGAGGTCCGGGTGAAATTGTTGCACATCCGGGGAGTGGAGGATTTTCCCGTGTTACAGGAGGCAGATGTGGTTTTGGACGGTTTGTTTGGCTCCGGATTAAGTCGTCCATTGGAAGGTTTTGCTGCAGAAGTTGTTGATTTCCTGAATCAGACCACCAACACCATTGTTGCCATCGATATTCCCAGCGGATTGATGGGAGAATACAATACCGGCAACACGGAACACATTATCCGGGCCGATTTTACGCTAACCTTTCAGTTCCCGAAAATAAGTTTTTTGCTGGCTGAGAACGAGCAATATGTTGGGCGGTGGAAAGTGCTGCCGATTGGTTTGCATCCAGAAGGAATTGAAAAGGAAGAATCCTTTTATCATTGGCTGGAAAAAGAGGAGGTGCAGGAAATGATCCCGGTGCGATCAAGCTTTGAACACAAGGGAACCTTGGGACATGCCTTACTGATTGCCGGAAGTTTTGGCAAAATGGGGGCGGCAGTGCTGGCTTCAAATGCCTGTTTGCGGGCGGGAGTTGGTTTGCTGACCACGCATATTCCACGGTTGGGCTATTCCATTTTACAAACAGCGGTGCCCGAGGCAATGGCCAGTGTCGATCAGCACGATTCGGTTTTTACCGAGTCCCCCAAACTGGAGCCGTATTCTGCCATTGGAGTAGGCCCCGGGCTCGATCAGAAACAAAACACCCGGAAAGCTTTGTGTGCCTTGCTCGAAAGTGCCAAAGTACCCCTGGTGATTGATGCCGACGCCTTGAACATCCTTTCCATTCAAAAGGAGTGGTTGGAGAAACTTCCCGAAGGTTCAATTCTGACACCGCATCCGGGAGAATTCAGGAGGTTGGTGGGAGAAACCGAAAACTCATACCAATATATTCAAAAGCAGCTGGAGTTTTCAAAAAAGTACCGTTGCGTGGTGGTTTTAAAAGGCGCCTGCACTTCGGTTTCGTTGCCCGACGGTCGGCTGTTTTTTAATTCAACGGGCAATCCCGGCATGGCAACCGCTGGCAGTGGCGATGTACTCACGGGCGTAATTCTTGGCTTGCTGGCACAGGGAATGTCGCCGGAAGAAGCTGCTCTGACGGGCGTTTTTCTTCACGGTCTTGCGGGAGATGTGGCTGCTAAAAAACGAACCGAATTTTCGTTGATCGCCGGAGACCTTGTTGAAGAAATGGGGGAGGCTTTCCGGAAAATAATGGATTGAGAATATATTATTTCTTTCCCCTCCGCGTTTAACAATAAAATTGTGGACAATACTTAATCGATATATTTAAAACTTCTAAAAATGCAAAAGCAAGGCGTTGTATTCGACTTTAACGGGACACTTTTCTGGGACACCGAACTTCAGAACCGGTCGTGGGATGAATTTCTGGTGAATTACGGTTTGGAACTTAGTGCGGAAGAAAAAGATACCTGGATGCACGGAGTGAATGCAAAAGATACTTTCGAGTACCTGTTTAAACGTCCTTGCAGCAAAGAAGAAGTGGATCGTTTGACCGAAAAAAAAGAGGTGATCTACCGCAGAATATGCCTGGAACAGGGCATGGAATGGGCGCCAGGAGCATTGGAACTAATTCACTTTCTGAAAGAAAACAATGTGCCGCTAGCCATTGCCACGGCATCGGCCAAAAACAATGTCGAGTTTTTTATTCAGCACATGGGTTTGCTGGATTATTTCAGCCGCGACCGTATTATTTTCAACGACGGTACCAGCCGCGGAAAACCACACCCCGATCTTTTTAACAAAGCCATTTTAGCGCTGGGGCTCCCGGCTTCCGGGGTAACCATTTTCGAAGATTCAATATCGGGTGTGGAGGCTGCCCGCAATGCAGGGGCTGGCAATGTTGTGGTGGTAAACGGCACGCCCGAACGATTCGGTAAATACAATTATTCCATCATTACGCACTTTGAACAGGTTGACCGGAGTGTTTTTATGAATTAAAGCCGGTCGCAAACTTGCCTGATAGCAGTTACGTTTTGTTGCAGTGTCGTTTAATCTAATAATTCCCCTTGGCTATGCCATGGGGTTCCGCTTTTTCTCCCTCATTGAGGGGAGATGTCAGCCTCTATGGCTGACAGAGGGGTGAAATAAAGAAAATTCGATTTTCAGC
>JBKDZK010000172.1:0-5519 GCA_047971205.1 Draconibacterium sp. | reverse complement strand
TTGCACCAGAAGGAACCGCCAAAGAGTATCTACCATCTACATTTGTTACTGTTCCGGTAGTAGTGCCTTGCACGACAACCGATACCCCAGGCAGGGGTTCTCCTCCCTCATCAACCACTTTTCCTGAAATGGTTTGCTGCGCCCAGGATACTGAAGCCAATAAAATGGCTGCAAGAACCAAGCACAACTTTTTGTTTAAATTAAGGATAGTTTGTTTCATAAGATTGCATTTAGTATTTATAATTAAAGAAACATGAATAGCAGAATTACAATTGAGATTAATGCCAGGTAGAGGATAGCATTGATTATGCGAAAAGTGAATATGCGATTAAGAAAAGATTTTATCCTGTTCATACGTTCATGTTTAGTTGTAGTTCTTCCAAATTTAAAATTGGGAATAAGGATATAAATTTAGTGGTACCGTTTAATGAAAATCAGGGGATATATGATTCAAGTTACGACGCTATGGTTTTTCAGGAATGGGGGGTATATCAATCACCCAAACATCACAACAAGCTAACAATGTGATACTTACATCAGAAACAAAATTATACAATTTGGCAATAATTATGTTATTTACAATTTATCCCTGTATTTTGAAGGTGAACAATTGTACTGTTTTTGGAATACTGCGCGGAAGTGTTTTACATCGTTAAATCCCACATCATAAGCAATTTCGGTAATTGTTTTTTTTCTGTCAGCCAATAGCTGCGCTGCCCGTTTTATTCGCAGGGAGCGGATAAATCCGGCGGTGGAGTTATCTGTAATACCTTTTAACCTGCGATAAAGAGAAGAAGCGCTCATATTCATTTCGGAGGCTAAAGTGCCTGATGTAAAATTACTATTTTGAAGGTTTGTTTCAATAATTGAAATCACTTTTTCTATAAAAGCTTCCTCTGTTGAGGTAATTTCTATTTCGGAGGGTTGTAACCGTATGGACTTGCTGTATTTTTTTTGAAGTTCCTTCCGGTTACTTAAAATGTTCCGGACTTTTCCCAACAATAAATCAGGATCAAAAGGTTTTGATATCAAACCATCTGCCCCTTTTTGGATAGCTTGTAAACGAAACTGTTCGTCATTTCTGGCTGTAAGGAAAATAAATGGAATCAGGGCTGTTTTTTCATTTTCTCTTATTTTTTGATAAAATTCAAGTCCATCCATTTCGGGCATAACCAGGTCAGAAACAATCAAATCTGGTTTATCAGAACGAACTTTCTTAAAACCTTCGATACCGTTTACGGCCCATGATACCTGATAATGGGGCTCAAGTAAACCGACAAGGTATTTACGAACATCTTCTTCGTCTTCAACAATTAAAATGCGATCGTTTGATTGGTTGGTTGCTTTTGGGCGTGACTGGAAAATACTTCCCATTTTGCTCTCGTTCAAAAATACTTTAGCCGGAACCGGCCTGCCATCAACTATTTCTTCCGGGTTTAAATGTTCGTTCCCTTTTGGCAAAGTAACAATAAACTCGGTGTTTACATTGGGTTCACTAGTTACGGTAATGGTGCCGCGATGCAACTCGACGAACCGTTTGGCCAGGTCAAGTCCGATTCCCGTACTTCCTTTATTTCCGCTCTGATTGACCCGATAAAAACGATCGAAAATGAGCTTTATCTCGGTTGGTTTTATTCCGGAGCCGTTGTCAGAAACCGTAATCAATACTTCTTCTTCCTCTTCGTACAGCGACACTTCTATTTTACCTTTCCCTTGCACATATTTGAATGCATTAGAGATAAGATTATTCAATACAATTTCGAGTTTATCCCGATCGCACCATATTTGTTTGGTTTCAAGTACTGCGGAATACGAAAAATCAATGCCATTGATTTTGGCAATTTCTTTAAACGGGAAACATAAATCGGAAATAAAATCGTCCAGGTCGGTAAGGCTAGCGGACAGGGCCATTTTCCCCGATTCCAGTTTTCGGAAATCAAGCAATTGATCCACCAACTTCATCAGCCGTTCCGAGTTTTTTCGGATCAACAGGATTTTGGCCGACACTTCTCCGTCAAGCCGGTATTCCGTCCTCCTTTGGAGCAGCTCTTTTAAGGGTGCCAAAATCAAGGTTAATGGTGTTCTGAACTCATGCGAAATATTGGTAAAAAACTGAAACTTCATCTCGTTTATTTTCCGATCCTGCTCTCGCTGTAACTTTTCTATTTCTAAACTGTTAGCCAGCCTCACCTGTTTTATTGCATTCCAACGGATGATGGTTACGATACCTATTACTACCAAAAGGTAAAATAGCAAGGCATACCACGATTGCCAAAAAGGAGGTGAAACGCTAATTTTAATTTCGGCGGGATTCTCATTCCAAACATTATGACTGTTTGACGCAATCACTTTCAAAGTATATTCACCGGGACGAAGGTTGTTGAAATTAATAAAGCGCCGGTTTCCAATAAAGTTATATTCATCGTCGAGCCCTTCTAGTAAATATTTGTATTGATTATTTCCCATCGACTGGAAGTCGAGTGCAGAAAATTCAAGTTCGAAATTGTTTTGTTTATACGAAAGGGTAATTTCTCCGGAATGGCTTATCGATCGGTCTATGACCGGCTTCCGTCCCATGGTTTTTCCTGCCTCGGTTAACTGGTTCAAAACATATAGACAGGTGAAGATGGGCTTGTGCGTGGTGCTGCGTTCGCAGATGTGATCGGGATCGAAATAAGTCAAACCCTGTGCCCCGCCAAAAAATATCTCCCCCCGGCTGTTCCTGTACACCGATGCTTCTGTAAAATTCTTTCCGTTAACGCCATCGCTTTCGTTAAAGTTAACAACCTTTAAGCCGGCCTCGCCTACTACCAATTTAGAAATGCCGATGTTGGTACTAAGCCATATATTACCTTTTGGGCCATGGGCGATACCTTTTATAAAATTGCTCGCAAGCCCTTCTTTCTCGGTAAAATAGCTTATCTCGAAGCAATTTGGCGAAATTTCCCTGAGCAGGTTCAAACCGTTTGGCGTCCCGACCCATATGTTGCCTTCAACATCTTCGTCCAAGCAGGTAATTATATTTCCGGTAAAGTTACCAGTTATGTTAAAATAGTCTTCGGCAACAACAACTGTCGTATCGGTATTATCTATAATGTGCAGGCCATTATAAGTCCCCACCCAAACCCGATTTTTCGAATCGTTTAAAAGAAAACTTATCCGGTTACTTTGTAAACCAGTAGCACTATTGCCCTGCCTCAAATTTTTAAGTGGTTTGTACGTGTCTGATTTATCCAGTACAAACAGCCCGTTTTGCAAGCTTCCCAATAGAAAAAGGCTGTCGGTACCAAGAAAAGAAACTGCGTTGTGGCGAAACAAAGAATGCCCATACTTCTGTGTTGCCGCTTCCATTACCGGATACCCGTTACCGGGTTCTATTACATAAACGCCTACGTTTGTGCCTACCCATATTTTATCGTTCTCGTCCTGATACAGGAATTTTATGGTAAAAAAACGCGATTTGTTTTCTAAAGGGTTCTCTACCGGAAGTATCTTTTTCCGGTCGGGAGACCAAAACAAGCCACTACCTATAGTGCCCATCCACAATCTGCCGGAGTGGTCTTCAAGAACGGACATTAAACGGGTATTTACCAGGCCTTTTTGTGCTTCGATGTGATAGCCGATGGTATGAAATGCCAATTTTGGGACAAGCACACAAACACCGCCACCATTTGAGCCTAACCATAAGTTTTGGTCTTTATCCTCAAAAATACTGAGGATGGCGTCGTAGTCTTTGTTGAAGGCCCGCGGGGCATCGGGGTACACCAGGTAGCGCCGGAAGCTTTTGCTTTTCACATCGAAACGGTAAAATCCGGTACCCCAGGTGCCAAGCCAAATGCCGTTTCGTTCATCAACATAAAGCGACTCGTAGATATGCCCTCTTTGATCGCCCGATTCGGAACTTTCTATCCAAAAGCGCTCATCTTTGTAGTTTCTTAAATCGAACCGGGCCAAACCACTGGTATTCCCGCCGACCATCCAAAGGACATTTTCCCGTCCATCGTATTTTATCTCCTGTACTGCCCCTTTTCGTCGCCGGACAAACTCCCGGCTCGATTTATCGAATTCGTACAGGCCACTAATTCCGGCTGCTGCACCTACCCAAACTGTTCCATCGGCTGTTTCTGCAATGGAACTGATCCTTGTGCTGTCGAGATAATGGACGGTAGTACCGGCCGCCTCGTTGTAAACAAAAATCCCATGGCCCCAGGTCCCCATCCAAATGTTACCTTCTGTGTCTTCGTGGAAGCACAGTATCCGGT
This sequence comes from Draconibacterium sp., assembly GCA_047971205.1. GTDB lineage: Bacteria > Bacteroidota > Bacteroidia > Bacteroidales > Prolixibacteraceae > Draconibacterium. Next base: position 1,257 of record JBKDZK010000172.1, on the reverse strand, counting down.
TGTCGGACAGGAGCGGATTCGGCTGCCGGTAATTGCTAACAATATTTTTGAATGTTTCGGAAACCGGGTCGTATTTGCTCACGCCGCCCGACTTCGTCCCGATCCAGATATGGCCCCTGCTATCGACAAATAGGGATTCGATGGAGGGGTTGACCAGGCTGTTGGGATCGTTCGGTACCTGGTTAAAAACTTTAAATCCGTAACCGTCGTAGCGGTTTAAGCCGCCACGGGTACCGATCCAGATAAATCCATCATTGTCCTGAACGATAGCAGTTACTTCGTTATGCGACAGCCCATTATCGACCGTAAGAAAGTTTTTTATAAGATTTTCAGGTTGCGCAAATAAAGCAAATGGAAAGCAAAGCAATGCGACGGTAAGCTTATATTTGTATAGCCAGTTCATAAATTTTTTGTTGCTTCCCTTAATAATCCGGATTTTGAAATTAAGAGTTTGTAATCTTTAAAGCAATTTGTTTCTTCAATTTCCGAACAATATACTCATTCGTTTTTCCACCTCAAACCCCACAACACTAATATTTGTTTAGCAACAAGTTAGAAGCCAAACTATTCGAATTATTTAAGTTCTTCCAAAATAACTTAACCTTATTCCGGTTGCGTCAACTGATACTTCTCATCGTACAGATGCAATTGTCTGACGCGCCACTGGGGGCCTTCCAGAAACACGGGGTGAGGAAGCGACACATCCCAGTCGCCCAGTTTTTTCAGCAAAGTACTGGTGATGTCAAGATGATCCAAAGCCACATTGTTTTGTTCCGAGATATCTTTCGACAGATCGAACAACATGGGCAAACGATCGGGCAAACGCATCAGCTTCCAGTTTCCCTGTCGGATAGCGGCGCTAATCGTAAACCGCCAGTTGAAAAATTCATGCGGTTCCCCGGCTTTCTCGTTCAGCAGAAAAGGGACAAGATTGACTCCGTCGAATTTCACGTCCGGGGTTTTCTCTCCGCCCGCCAGCTCAAAAAAAGTAGCCGCCAAATCAAGCGAAATAACCGGGTTTTCGTAGCTTAAACCCGCAGGTAGTTTACCTTTCCAACTCATTACAAACGGAACATGAATTCCACCTTCCAGTAAAATCCCCTTTTGCCCGTTGAAAGGAGCATTGATGGATCCGTTCGAATCGCAGGGGCCGCCATTGTCACTCAGGAAAACCACCAGTGTATTTTCGGCAAGTCCGTTCTCTTCCAGGGCCTGCATTATCCGGCCAACATTTACATCAAGCCGGTGAACCATGGC
>JBKDZK010000171.1:0-8112 GCA_047971205.1 Draconibacterium sp. | reverse complement strand
GCAGTTATCGATTTCTTTGACCAGAAACGTTGGGTAGGCCATAAATTAGAAAATATGCTCGCTGATAATTTTCACATTATTAAACCCGATTTTTCGGCTTCCTATTTGTAATGAGTATATGTTCCTGATTTTTATTGTTTCAAAGAAAAACTGGCAATTGAGCTAGATGGAAAAATTCACCAGTTCAACAAAAAAAGGGATGAAAGACGCGATGAAATTTTGAAAAACATGGGAATTAAAATACTGAGGTTTAAAAATGAGGAACTCGATAACATAGAGACAAGGTTGTACGGCAAATTATTTCAGCATTTACTGCTTAATTTTCCTCTACCCTTTTGTCTGTCGACATTTTCTCTTGCAAGGGAAAAACGCAGAAAGCAAAAACACCATCTAATTACTTTATTCTCCGCAACAAATAACTATTAATAAAAACCTCTAAGTAGATTCCATTCAAATAAGAATTTTAATAGTCTTGAAATTTCTAACTTCGACACATGAAATTCGAATTCAAACATTTTTCGGAGCTTACAAACGAAGAGCTTTACTATATTATGCAACTTCGGGCAGAAGTTTTTGTGGTGGAACAAAACTGTGTTTACAACGACCTGGACGGCCACGACAAAGAAGCCATTCACCAGTTTCTGAAAAAAGACGGAGTTGTGCTTGCCTGTTCCAGGCTTTTGAAACCCGGGTCACGGTTTAGCGATTGTTCGATCGGGCGGGTAGTGGTAAAAGAGTCGGAGCGGGGAACGGGCCTGGGAATTCAAATGATGGAGGAAGCCAAAGATTTCATTTTAAAGGAATGGAAAGCTGAAAAAATAAAAATCACTGCACAAAAATACCTGCAGAAATTTTACGAAGAGCTTGGATTTGTTGTAATCACGGAAGAATACATGGAAGATGGGATTCCTCATTTCGGCATGTTGCTCGAATATAAAAAGCAGTAACCCAAATGGCGAAGAGCTTTTTCCCCAGCCTATTTCTTCTGCTGCTCATCGCTTTGCAACCCAAAGCACAGAATGATCTGACCAACCGTATTTTTCGGTTAGCCTACAACCAGCACTACGACTCGGCCTCCGTTCTGCTAAGCTCCAACCAATCACTCATCGATGCCTATTACTACGCAGTACTCGACATTGACCTGAGCTACTGGAAAAACGTAACCGGAACCGACACTCCCGACTACCCCGCATTTGAGCAAACACTCACCAAATACAACCTCAGTTCGGTTGAAACCTTTGATCAAAAGGCAATTCAGCTGATCACGCTTTCTTACCAATTACGTTATCAGCTAAAACGTTACCGGGTTTTTGACGCCATATCGACCCGAAAAAAGACATTGATTCTTTTCAACGAATTAAAGGACCGATCAACGCTGCTTACTTCCGACCAACAGGAATTATTTCGTCTGTACAGTGCATTGATCCAGTATTTCGACAATTACCTGAAGCCTTTTTTCATCGCCAATAAAAAGGAAAACAGAATTGCAGCGCTCACTGAAATGGAAAAACTTACCGATTCAGCAAACAACATCACTGCCACCCTTTCGGCTTATTTTGTCGGAAAAATTTACCTGGATTATGAAAAAGAGTTCCGAAAAGGAGCTCAGCATTTCCAAACACTTAGTGCCAATTATGCGGCAAACGACCGATTTAAGAAATTATACGAAGACTGTATCCGCAAAGTCGCCAATTAATCCCACAAAGCCAGATAAGTGTGATTTCGATGAAAGGTGCGCCGGTGGCACTTGGGGCAGATCGCTTTTTTTAGGCGGTGAATATTGGTAAGTTTCAGACGCGATTTACATTGATTGCATCTGAATTCCGTTTTGTGTACCACCTCATCATCGTCGTAAACCGTTACTTCAATTTTATCGTGCAGCGTTTTACAACGCGGACATTTATAAATCTGGAAACCGGCTTTTAAAAACAAAGCCCTGTTTTCCTTTGCCAGCTTTTGCAGCAAGCGGTGGGTTTTATAGTGAAAAATCTGCAAGGGCTGCTTCAGATAGTCACGCAAAGGCTGGGAATGGACCAGAAACCCGTGTCCCTGGTTAAATTTTTCCTCGTATCCACAGTGATCACATTGATATGAATAAGCTTGCCCCATGCAACAATGATTTTGCTAAAGTTAATCATTTTCAGATGGTTTAAAAACCTTTAAAAGCGACAGAAAGTAGTTTTATAACAGCATTTTGCAAGAACATTTTTTACTCCTGTTTGTATTAATAGCAATAGTTGAAAAATTGGAATGATGAAAACAATATTTGCACTTATGATACTACTATCGGTTTTTGCAACAAATGCCGCTTCGCAGGAATTGAATCCGGGCGATATGGCTCCTGAATTCATAACACTGGCCGACGACGGAACAAGTTGGGATCTGAAAGATTACGTTGGGAAAAAATTCATCGTTGTGTATTTCTACCCGGCAGCCATGACCGGCGGTTGCACCAAACAAGCTTGTGCTTACCGCGATTTAAAAACCGAAATCGCCTCTGCCAATGCAATTGTGGTGGGGGTTAGCGGCGACAACGTGGAAGGCCTGGCGCTCTTTAAAAAAGCGAACGACCTGAATTTTACGCTTCTTTCGGACGCGGATGGCAGCATTGCAAAAAAATTCGGGGTACCGACACGCGAAGGAGGCAGCATCACCCGCGAAATAGACGGGCATGATTTTGACCTCGTCCGCGGAATTACCGCCAGCAGATGGACATTTATCATCGATAAATCAGGGACGATCGTTTATAAAAACACCGAAGTAGATGCCACAAAAGACACCCAACAAATATTAGAATTCATCAAAAACAATTCTTAAGCATGAATTACATTGCGTTGACACATCCGCTAACTTTCGACGATGCAGGAAAAGCCATTGAAATTATGGTTGACGACAACGTAAAAATCAACAGTAAAGGAGAGTTCCGGGTAAGGTTCCACTCCAACGGAGCCGGAAATGTATTTCCGAACTGGGCTTGGTAAAAGCGAATTTTATATTTACATACAAAAGGGGCATTATTGCTCCTTTTTTGTTCTGGACTTTCGGGTAAAAACTATCTTTGCGAAAAATTTTGGTTTTGGAAACCAACTCGTTTTTAAAATATTTCGAAGGGCATCCCGGCTTTTCAAAAGTGAAAAAAAAGCTGCTTGCCCCCCCGGGTGAAAAAGTTCACCTGCAGGGGCTTATTGGCTCTGCCAAAACCATTTTGCTCGCCAAACTTTTTCAAAACACCGGAAAGAATTTCGTTGTACTGCTCAACGATCGTGAAGAGGCAGCTTATTTTTACGACGACCTGAACAACTTGGGACTGTCGGAGCAAGCGCTGTTTTTCCCGTCATCGTACAAACGGTCGGTGCAATACGATCGGCCCGAACAGGAGAACATTGTTCAACGTACCGAAGTACTCAACCTTCTGTCGAAAAAAGAGAATTCCTATTTGCTGGTTTCTTACCCTGAGGCTTTGGTTGAAAGGGTGATTTCGAACGAAGGCCTAGAAAACAATACCCTTCAGGTAAAAACCGGTGACAAACTCTCGATCGAATTTGTAAACGAGTTTTTGTATGAATACGGATTTGAACGTGTTGATTTTGTGTACGAACCGGGGCAGTTTTCAGTACGCGGAAGTATAGTCGATATTTTTTCGTTTTCGCACGAAGATCCGTACCGCATCGATTTTTTTGGTGACGAGATCGATTCAATCCGCAGTTTCGACATAGAAAATCAGCTGTCAAAAAAGCGCTTTGACAAAATAACCATTGTTCCCAATATTCAGGATTCGGAAATAGAAGGCAACCGCGTATCGCTGCTGCAGTTTATCCAGGATAATCCGTTGTGGTTCGGCAACAGCCTTCATATTTTTCTCGACCGTGTTTCCGATATTCACCGACAAACCATTATCAGCCGGGAAGAAGAGGATTTTTCGAGCCTGATAATTTCGGGAAACGAACTGGAGAAAGAATTTGCGTCCTTAAGCGTTTTTGATTTTGGTACCGACCTGGCTTTCCCCACTGCTGGAAAAATCAGCTTTTCCCAGTCGGTGCAACCGGTTTTCAATAAAAACTTTGAATTACTGGGTGCCAACCTGGTGGAGCACCAAAGCAATAACTACGGGCTTTTTATCCTGTCGAGCCAGGAAAAACAATTTGAGCGTTTACTAGCTATTTTCAAAGATACCAACGTTCGTGTTCGCTTTAACCCCGTTGCTTTTGTTTTGCACGAAGGATTTATCGACCACGACTTAAAAGCATGTTTTTACACTGATCACCAGATATTTGAACGCTACCACCGTTTCAAACTCAAAACCCGAAAGGCGCAGCGGGAAGCCATTTCGTTGCAGGAGTTAAACAAACTTCATCCCGGAGATTATGTGGTGCATATCGATCACGGAATCGGGAAATTTGCCGGGTTGGTAAAAACCGAGGTGAACGGCAAAATACAGGAAGCGATTCGGTTGGTTTACCGTGACAACGACTCGTTGCTGGTGAGCATTCATTCGCTGCACCGCATTTCAAAGTACAAAGGGAAAGACGGAGCCGAACCCAACGTCAACAAACTGGGAACGGGCGCCTGGCAAAAAATGAAGAACCGCACCAAGGCAAAAGTGAAAGACATTGCCAAGGAGCTGATTGCCTTGTACGCCAAACGCAGGGCCGAAGAAGGTTATGCATTTTCGCCCGACTCGTACCTGCAAACCGAGCTCGAAGCTTCGTTTATTTATGAAGATACGCCCGACCAGGAAAAAGTAACTTCTGCCGTAAAAAGCGACATGGAGAAAAGCATTCCGATGGATCGCCTGGTGTGTGGCGATGTGGGCTTTGGTAAAACCGAAGTAGCTATTCGCGCTGCTTTTAAAGCCGTGGCCGACAGCAAACAGGTGGCGGTTTTGGTACCAACTACCATTCTGGCACTGCAGCATTTTAAAACATTTTCAGAGCGTTTGCAGGATTTCCCGGTGAAAATCGACTACGTGAGCCGTTTAAAATCCACTGCCGAGGTAAAAAATTCACTCAAAGAAGTAGCGGATGGTAAAATCGACATCATTATCGGGACACACCGTTTGGTAAGCAAAGATGTGAAATTCAATGACCTTGGCCTGCTCATTGTTGACGAAGAACAAAAATTTGGCGTTTCGGTAAAAGAAAAGCTAAAAGAAATAAAAGTAAACGTTGATACGCTTACGCTTACCGCGACCCCCATTCCGAGAACACTTCAGTTTTCGCTGATGGGAGCACGCGATCTTTCCATTATTCAAACACCGCCTCCCAACCGTTACCCCATCGTAACCGAGGCACATGGTTTTAACGAGCAGATGATTCGCGAAGCCATTGAATTTGAACTCGACCGGAACGGGCAGGTTTTTGTCATTCACAACCGCGTTCAGAACATTTTTGAAGTGGAAGATGCCATCAAGCGAATTGTTCCGGGGGTGAAAACCGTGGTTGGTCACGGACAAATGGACGGCCCGAAGCTTGAAAAGGTAATGCTCGATTTTATCAATGGAAAATTCGATGTTTTAATTGCCACCACCATCATCGAGTCGGGACTTGACATTCCCAATGCCAATACCATCATTATCAACAACGCCCAAAACTTTGGATTAAGCGATCTGCACCAGTTGCGCGGACGTGTTGGCAGATCGAATAAAAAAGCATTTTGTTACCTCATCACACCTCCGCTGGCATCTTTGAGTCCCGAATCCAGAAGAAGAATTCAGGCCATCGAGCAGTTTTCAGAACTTGGCAGTGGCTTTAACATTGCCATGCAGGACCTCGACATCCGCGGCGCCGGAAACATGCTGGGAGCCGAACAAAGCGGTTTTATTGCCGATATTGGTTTTGAAACGTATCACCGCATTCTGAACGAAGCCATCCAGGAATTAAAACAGGAAGAGTTCAGCGAGCTGTTTGCCGAACAGGACGGCAATCAATCACAGGCTTTCCTCAATATAAAATACGTGAACGACTGCGTGATCGACACCGACATGGAGTTGCTCTTCCCCAGCGATTACATCCCCGGAAATGCTGAAAGGATGATGTTGTACCGCGAACTCGACAACATCGAAAACCAGGAACAGCTGGAACAATATACACAAGGACTGATCGACCGCTTTGGTACGCTGCCCGCCGAAAGTCGCGAACTGCTGGATGTACTCCCTTTACGCTGGAAAGCCATCGATCTTAGCATGGAAAAGATCATTCTCAAAGAGAAAAAAATGATCTGCTATTTTGTTTCCGATCAGCGTTCCTCTTTTTACCAGTCTGAGCGGTTTACAAAAATTGTTCAGCACATCCAAAAGGGAAAAACAAAAGGAAAAATGAAGGAAGCCAACGGAAAACTCACACTTTCTTTTGCCAATGTCCCCAACATTGAAACTGCCGATTATATTCTAAAAGAGATAATTACAGACACCATTCCAACAAATTGAATGGGTAACAAAATTTTTTTTTCTAAAAAAAACGTTATCCTTACGCAACCAAATCCAATTCGTCGCATCTGTGTAAACAGAGACTAAAAACAGAAGAAGAGTCTTATATTATTTGTTATTAAATTAAATCTTATTCAAATGATTACTATTCAGAAAATTGGAAAGTTATTAATGGTGTTCCTGATCGTAGCAGGGATGGCTTCGTGTAATGATGATGACGACAAGGCACCTTTTGCAGTAATTGGCGAAACCGTGACACTTAAGAAAATGGTTGACGATACAGCCCGCTATGCGGTTGCTTATTATGCCTATGGAAACTACGCTATGACTTCAGCTTCCGTAAAATTTCCCTCAGGTGATTCAATTGCGCTAAGTGCCATGGAAGGTTACAAACAAACCTTTTACAAAGATCCAGTTTCAGCTGATTATTCAAAAGACACTCCGGAAGAAGGTACATTTACTTTCTCTGTAGTTAACGAAGGAATTAAGCACACAGCAACTGACAAATTGGATGTGAAAGACTTTGACATTCCTACCATTACAGAAGTTACTGCCAATACCGGTAATACCTCTATTACTGTTAAATGGGACAAAGTAACCAATGCTGACGGTTATGTAATACGTTTAAAGAATGATGAAGACAAGGTAATTTTTTCTGCATTTGCCCCGAATACCTCGGACAATTTTGTTATTAGTAGCAGTACCGGGTTAAAAGAGACACTTGTATCGGGAGAAACGTACACTGTAGATTTCCAAGCGTTGCTATATGAAGATACGGCAACTGAAGCGGATCGTGCCTGGAACGTTGAAATGATCTCAGTAACAAGCGAAGATGTTGTATACGCTAACAATTAGCATCAACCGATAGATACTAAAACCAGCTGAATATCAGCTGGTTTTTTTATGCCCAAATTTCCCTATACTATCTTTTTAGTATTTTTATTACATCGATAGTTTTTCGTATAATTTTAATTACTACATTTGTAGTAGAAATTAACAGAAGGATGAAGACACTTACAAAAGCAGAAGAGCAAATTATGCAGATCCTCTGGAAACTAAAAGAGGCAGTAGTAAAACAGGTGGTAGATGAATTTGAAGACCCAAAACCGGCTTATACCACTGTCGCTACGGTTTTAAAAGTGTTGGAGAAAAAAGGTTTTGTTCAGAGTAAAAAAGTAGGGAACGTAAATCTTTTTTTTACCGAGGTAAGTAAACAGGAATACACAAAGGTCCAGTTCAGTTCGTTGCTTAAAAATTATTTTAACGGCTCTTTCCCTAAAATGGCCACCTTTTTTGCCAAAGAGAACAACCTGAGCCTCGAAGAACTGGAAGAGATAATGAAGATTACTGAAGAAGAAATAAAAAAAGAAAAGGAAGAAAAGCCATGGAAACGCTATTAAGCTATTTAATCAGCGCCTCAGCCGGTATCGTTCTGTTTTATGCAGTGTATTGGCTGTTCCTCCGGAAAGAAACTTTCCACCGGGCCAACCGCTTCTATCTTCTGGCAGCCTTGCTTACTGCCGCACTCCTGCCGGTTTTCCCTCTACAATACAGGGTTTTGATAGAAGCCGGCACCAACGCACCGGTTCGTACCATTGCCGATACGTTCAAAAATATCCCGGTTACAGAAGCTACTAATGATAGTGGTACGGCGTTCAGTTGGCAACACGCGCTTCTGGTTATATACC
>JBKDZK010000170.1:0-2094 GCA_047971205.1 Draconibacterium sp. | reverse complement strand
GATATTTTAGCATACTTAACTAAAATCATATAAGAAATGACAATATCAAACCGAAGATCGTTTTTAAAAACGACCACCGCAGCCGGGGCCGGACTGTTTGCAGCGCCTTACATTGCCAAGGCTGGCCTGTCAAAAAAAAGTAAAAACGGGGAAGTAAACATTGCCTTTATCGGAGTTGGTGGACGCGGGCGTGGCCATCTGAAACGGGCGGCTAGTACCGAAGGTGTGAAAGTAACTGCTTTCTGCGATATCGATCCGGAAGCTGTGGAAAAAACCCAGAAGATATTGAGTGACCTCGGGAAGCCGGAAGCTGCCGTATATTCTGACGGAGAACATGCCTATCTCGAAATGCTGAAACGCGAAGACATCGACGGTGTTATCATTTCTACGCCATGGTTATGGCACACCCGCATGGCTGTGGCCACCATGAAAGCCGGCAAATATGCAGCCGTTGAAGTTTCGGCGGCCAATACCATCGAGGAATGCTGGGACCTGGTAAACACTTCAGAAGAAACAGGAATGCCCTGTATGATTCTGGAAAATGTGAATTACCGCCGCGATGCAATGGCAGTTATGAACATGGTGAAACAGGGTGTTTTCGGAGAAGTAGTACATGCACGTTGTGGTTACCGCCATAGTTTGCTCGATGTAAAATTTAACCAGGACCTAAAATTTGGCGAAGGTGCCCACGGAGAAGCCCGCTGGAGAACGCAACATTCGCTCACGCGTAATGCCGATGTGTATCCGACGCACGGATTGGGACCAATAGCCGCCATGTTAGACATTAACCGCGGAAACCGCTTCCTGTACCTAACTTCTACAGCAACCAAAGCAGTGGGACTAAAAGATTATATAGAGGAAAGGGGCGGAAAAGATCATCCGAATGCCCAACTTCCTTGGAAGCAAGGTGATATTATTACGTCGGTTATAAAAACGACCAATGGAGAAACCATTATTGTAACGCATGATTGTAATCTGCCGCGTCCTTATTCATTAAACTTCCATGTGGCAGGAACCGATGGAGTTACCGACTTCGATTACGGGCATCGCCGCATTCATATTGAAGGACAAAGCAAGGCGCATAGCTGGGATGAATTCCAGGCGTGGCAGGATAAATACGACCACCCGCTGTGGAAAAAATACGGCGAAATTGCGAACGGAGCAGGACATGGCGGAATCGATTATTTTGTAACCCGTGAGTTTATTAATGCCGTAAAAGAGCAACGCCAACCGGTTATGGATGTTTACGATGCGGCTGCCTGGAGTGCGGTAACACCGCTTTCCGAAGCCTCCATTGCAACAGGTAGTTCTCCTCAGTATTTCCCGGATTTTACCCGCGGACAGTGGATTAATCGTAAACCGGTAGAATTCGTTTAATAAAATCATACAGCTGATACAAAAGAGAGGGTGTTCCAAAAGTCACTAATCTACTTTTGGAACACCCTCTTCTTTTTGCAGTTGCAGATGGCAACGCCTAATAGTCCATTCCCCAACGTTCGCTGGGATCTCCCGGAATAGCCACTTCTTTTTGTGAAAAACGGAAGACATGTGGCTGAACCAGTCGCGCGAAATCTTCGTATTTCATCTGTATCATTTCGGTGTGATTACCGGCGTTAAAGGCGATCATGTCGTCTTCAGCCAAAGTCTGCGCCACATACACATCCAAATCGTACAGATTTCCAAACGGCGGCATAGCCCCCACTTCACAATCAGGAAAAAAATACTTGAATTCCTCTTCGGTAGCCAGTGCCACCTTCTCTTTTCCAAGTACTTCCTGAAGCAAATCAAAATTAACCTTGTAACTGGCCGGTAACACGCACATGGCGAGGTTGCGGTCAACTTTGATCATTACGGTTTTTGCCACTTCTTTCCCCGAAATGTGGGTTTTGGCAGCAATTTCCTGTGCCGTATAAGCACTGGGATGTTTGATTGTAACGTACCTCACCTGGTTATCATCGAGGTAAGTTTTTAGTTTTTTTGCCGGCATTTTCTTTTGTTTTAGTTGATAAATTGAGTTTCTATCCTTAATTGAAATATATTTTAGAATCGTTTAGATTTTACTTCCCAAAAACCGGAAAGTTTCAGAAATGGACA
>JBKDZK010000169.1:0-3389 GCA_047971205.1 Draconibacterium sp. | reverse complement strand
CGAGAAGAACAGGTTACCTGAGTACGTAATATTGATATAATCATTCATTTTATAGGAGGCATTCAAACTGAATGTATTTTTATCATACGAACCAGCCAGCGTTGTCGGAGAAAGATCTGTATTGGTATACGAAAAACGCATTGATCCTTTTTCTCCGCCAGAGCTAATAGCCACGTTAGTGATGTACTGATGTCCTGTCCGGTACATTTTATCATAAACGCTTTCGCTCTGTGCTGCCCAAGGTCTTTGGGTACCGTCCCACCAATCCAATGTAACGCTTGGGTCAAATTTCGGGCCGAATGCCTGACCTTTGTTGTCAATAGTCCTCACACCGTCAACAAGATAAAACCCCTGATCATCGGTAACAGTTGTACTTGGAGACCGTCCGGTTCCGTACTGGTTTTGAATTTCGGGCAAAAATGCCACATTATCCCATGTAGTTGTGAATGAAGCAGAAACTCCCAGGTCTTTTCCTTTGGCACCACTTTTTGTTGTAATCAAAACAACACCGTTTGCACCAGCACTACCATAAAGTACCGAAGCTTTCGCTCCTTTCAAAATTTCGAATGACGCAATATCATCCGGGTTAATATCGTTAATACCTGTTCCGTAGTCACGACCGTTGGCGTTGTCTGCACCCAATCCTGTATTTTGGTCATGGATTGGAATACCATCAACTACAATCAAAGGACGTGTTGTTGAGTTGGAGTCGAACGATACCGCATTACGGATATTGATCTTCATACCTCCCGTAGCCCCTGTTGCAGTAGATGCAACTTGTACACCAGCTGCCGAACCATACAATGACTGAAGCGCATTCACCGGAGTTCCGCTAGCAAGAATACGTTCGTTATCAACTTTAGAAACAGCATATCCTAACGCTTTTGCTTCTCTTCGGATACCTAACGCTGTAACAACAACCTCATCAACGCCAATTGCATCTGTTACCAAGGTAACATTAACAACAGAACGTCCATTCAGACTTTCTTCTATTGTTTTCATTCCTACAAATGAAAATACAATGAGAGCATCTGCTTTAACCGTAATTGTATAATTACCATCTGCATCGGTAATTGTCCCATTTACAGTCCCTTTTTCCATCACGGACACCCCAGGAATCCCAAGGCCTTCTTCATCAGTAACTGTACCTGTTACTGTTTGCTGTGCATAAGCGCTGCCTATAAGCGCAAAATACAATGCAACAAGCAAGATAATTTTTCTCATAAAGAATAAATTTTAGTTGTTAAATAGAAAATAAATCCAATGTATCTATTGTAGTCGTTTGGTAAGAGGATTCGATGATTATCAAATTCTGCTATGGTTCTCATCAAGCTAGTTATTCGTTTCTGTAAGTTTAATTTTCATATCCTAAAAAGGAGAATCAAACTCTCTTCTTAGATTAAATCCAGAGTAAAATTAATTATTTATTTTAATTTTATTAAATAATTCTTAAATTATTTTAAAATCATTTAAGTAATATTAAAATCTCATCAGCGTTGAAATTAATGAATTAATTATTTTCCAATCAATTAATACACTAGAACAATATTACAAAATAAATACACCTTTATAATTAAATTTAGAAATCCCCATTTCAATAAATACGATGAGCCTATAAAACAGTTACAGAAAATTTACTCTCTGGACAAGCGAACATAACAATATGGTGCCCAAAATATTACCACCTGCCAACAATTGAATTAACCTTAAATTCGTTACACTCATCAAGCCTCTTCAATTGTCTATCGCATTAACCATTATAAATTCATTGTTTCGCTTAAGCTCAAGCTAAAAAACAATTGGTTTAAGTTTCCATAGATAAAGTAGTTCTACCCGGTGAAGTGCGTTTTCTCCGGGTATTTTTTGGGAATACCAAGGTGAGAGCTGAATTATTTGAGAACAGTGTAAAAAGTTGCAGAACACTGTTAAATTTTCACTTACGTTTCGTTTAGCGCATTTTAGTTCATCTCAACCCTATCTCCTATCTTTCCCTACTTTGCAGGGAAAGACGATTAGCCAGTAAGGTAGAAATGCTTTATGTTTATGTTCAAATTCATCCTTGGAAAACAGCTCTCAGTTCAAATTATTCAGAACCTAAAACCACCGGCTGATCGTCCTTCCATTTTTGAACTACCCTCTATACAATTCTTTTTGCTGGGATTTGAAGAAAATACAAATGATTTTCAATAAGAAACATGGAATAAAGAATAAGAAATCAGAAAATATTGGCTCAAACTATTCCGTTTCCAACACTTTTTTTTATTCGTTATTCCTTATTATTTATTTCTTATTTTCTAACTTTTTTAGAATTAATATTTGTGTATAAAGAGTAGATTATTGAAAGGAAGTATCAGAGGAAGGGTCAAATTCATCCTCCCAACCTGGTGCTGTACTGCACTCGACACATAATAAAAAGTCCTGCTATTTACCGGCTACTTCTTTCTGATAGTATTTACAGATTTCGGTTAAGCCACACTTATCGCACTTTGGCTTTCGGGCCACACAGGTGTAACGCCCGTGCAAAATGAGCCAGTGATGCGCTTTGGGGACCAACTCTTCGGGAATGTACTTCATCAACTGCATTTCGGTAGCCAGGGGAGTTTTTGCATTGGTGCTTAAACCAATTCGCGCTGCCACCCGAAATACATGGGTATCCACGGCCAAAGCAGGTTTATTGTAAACCACCGAAGCAATCACATTGGCGGTTTTACGCCCCACTCCCGGCAGCTTTTGAAGATCATCCACGTCACTGGGGACTTCCCCACCGTACAATTCAATAAGTTTCTGAGCCATTCCCACCAAATGCTTTGCTTTGTTATTGGGGTACGAACAACTTCTGATGTAATCAAAAACTTCAGCTACCTCGGCCTCCGCCATTTTGTAAGGAGTTGGAAAACGCTTGAGTAAATCGGGCGTGATTTGGTTCACACGCTTGTCGGTACACTGGGCCGAGAGTATCACAGCTACAATCAATTCGAATGGACTTTGGTAATCCAGTTCGGTTTCTGCAATCGGCATCGTTTCCTCAAAATAGGCAATCACACGGTCGAATAACTCTTTTTTTCGCATTCTTAAAATGTTTTTTCAAAAATAATTTAATTTTTTTTCTTTCCGTCTGTAACAATTTTGCTTAAACTTTGTCTTATTGAATGTATTTCTTAAGTATCATTTCTCCCCTTAATAGAAGTGGTTTTAAGCAAATAATTAAACAGACGTATAAAAAGCCGGTGATGACCGGCTTTTTTTTCTGAAAGTCAATTTCATTAAATCCTTAAATCCGCAGCAATAAAATTAGGATTTGAAAAATAGTTATTTTCCTGTTTTGTTGTCTTAAAATTTGATATTTTCCGCTCAAGATCTGATTTCTGATCTCATTTCCCACATAATTG
>JBKDZK010000168.1:0-1730 GCA_047971205.1 Draconibacterium sp. | reverse complement strand
TGATGGTGGCGTAACCGTATCCGGAGGTGAACCCATGCTACAAAGCAAATCACTGATCCCATTTTTCGAGGCTTTAAAAGCCGAAAATATCCATACCAACATTGACACCAACGGTGTCGTTCGCACGCCGGAAGCTCAGAAGTTAATCTCCGAATTATCCGATTTAGTCATGTTCGATGTAAAAGCAACTACTGACGAAGGTTTTCAATCACTAACTGGAGTTTCTCGTTTACAAGCAATGCTCAGCAACATCCGGCTACGCGAAGAAAGTCAGCGCCCCTTCTGGCTACGTTACGTGCTTGTTCCTGGTTTTACTGATGACGAGAACTCACTTGACTGGCTGATTGAGCAGTTTTCTGAAATGAACTACCTCGAACGATTTGAAATTTTACCTTATCACAAACTGGGAGAGTACAAATGGGAAGCGCTAGGAATGCAATATCAACTGAAAGATGTTGCTGAAAACACGGCAGAGCAACTGGAGCGCATCGAGAAAAAGCTAAAACCTCACTTCAAAAAAGTAATTGTAAAATAAAAAACCGATGAGTTTATATTCACCGAAAGAAATCATCAAAGTTGCCGGCAAACTGGAAATCGACAAATATTACTACTCCGCAAAAAAAAATCCTGGTTCTTGCATTTATGGCTGGGGCGTACATTGCCTTTGGCGGCTTACTGGCCATTCTGGTTGGTGGCGGGGTACCTGGAATTGCAGCCGAAAACCCCGGAATTTCCAAATTTTTAATGGGCGCCATGTTCCCCGTTGGCCTGATGATGGTAGTCATGGCCGGTGCAGAATTGTTTACTGGTAACAATGCCTACTTTATGCCCAACGTACTCGGCAAAAAGCAAAGCTGGACAGCCCCTTTACGTAACTGGGGCTTGGTATATATTGGAAACTTCATTGGCTCGTTGTTTGTCGCTTATTTTTTGGTTCATTTAACCGATTTGGTGAGTGCTTCTCCCTGGAGCGAAACCGTACAAAATATCGCCTTAGGAAAAACAGGCAATCCATTTTACAAAACCTTTCTGAAAGGAATTGGCGCCAACTGGCTGGTTTGTTTGTCGCTCTGGATGGGAATGTCAGCGCAACACACTTCCGGGAAAATTCTGGGCATTTGGTGGCCCGTTATGGCCTTTGTAACAATGGGCTTTGAGCACTCCATCGCCAATATGTTTTTTATTCCACTAGCGATCTTTGAAGGAGCTGACATTAGCTGGACGACTTTTATCGTGAAAAACCTGATTCCAGCAACCCTTGGAAATATTGTGGGTGGAGCTTTCTTTGTCGGAACTCTTTATTGGTACACCTACTCCCGGGATTAGATAATACAAATACCACGAAATAGGAAATGGTCGAGCACAATTGTGTTCGACTTTTTTTTGGGGCAATTTAAAAGCGAAATATGTTACAATGACTTTCTGCTGCTTTCGGCAAGCGTAGTTTAGAAACAGCTAACCAACTACAATTCGGTGTACTTTTTATCCGTCCCTTTGGCCTTTTCTACAGGATACTTGACTGCATTTTTTTGATTTTATCCAATACAATATCAAAAACATCCAGCTCATGTTTCTCCGCCAGTAAAAAGGCATAAGCCAAAACATCGGCGAGCTCTTCCTTTAGCTTTTCGTAGTTTACCTCATTCAACTCATGCTCTTTCTTCCAAAGAAATAACTCGTTTAACTCTGCAGCTTCAATGGATAAAGCCAAGGCCAAATTCTTCGAATCA
>JBKDZK010000167.1:0-9388 GCA_047971205.1 Draconibacterium sp. | reverse complement strand
ATGACGACTATGAAATTGACGGGTCTGTTACCATTGCTCCATGGGAAACAGAGGGGAAACTAGTGGTTTACACCTATGCCGATGTAACACCCGAAAGTGACAAAACGCTGGCGATAACATTAGAACTACATAGTTTGGCAGAAAAAAATCTTGTTCATCCGGACAATGTGTTTACAACGGTAAGTGCAACGGTGGTTAATTTTAAATCTCCAAATCTTATGCTTGAGTTCTCTTGGAATAAAGATATCGACCTGGGTGACTTAGGAGTATATCCAACAAGTTCAAATGTTGACTTTGATGCAATCATTTCAACTGCCGAAGGTTTTGACATCAATGATCCTTGGTCAACAGATGTTGGAATCCACGATGGAGCTACTGGAAATCATCCCGAAGTTATTGAACTTGCTCCCGGCGATCTTCCTGACGGAGATTATATTGTTTGGTTCGACTTATGGTCGAATGAGTTTGCCGGTTATGGAAATACAACTGAAATACCTGTAACTACCCACGCATACCAGATTGGTACTGATTTCGATCAAACAATTGCACAAGATCCTGCCAGTATTATCAATGCCGACGTTCCCGGTGCCGACGATGAAGAGGGCTATGCCAGTAATGGCATCTTATGTAAAATTAAGATCGAAGGTAGTACATTCACGGTTACCGACTACAAAGATGTTTTGGTTGGCTCAACCAAATCAGGTAAGGTGAGAGCACCAAGGCCCGACATCACAAAAAAAATAAGGGGCAAGGGGTTGATAAAATAGTCTGAAAAACAAAATAATAAGAAAGCCGGGACTCTAAACTCCCCGGCTTTTTTATAGCCTATAGATTGAAGAATCAAACCCTTATTGGGGGAAGAAGCAGTTGTGGTGTGTATCGTCAGAAATATGTTGGTTCTGTCTGGACTTATACTTTAGACGAAGTCTCTTTTGGTGTGCTGGTTTCCTGTGATTACTTGATTTCTTCTTTGTTCTGTCACTTTTTTAAAAGCTAAAAATTATGGAATGCTACAGATTCTCCTGGAAATTATTTAGCTGGGTTATTTTTATTCTTGTGCCGCTAAATATGCTTGCCCAGAATCAGCTTGACCAATCGTCGTCAGATGTGGAGAAGCTATTTAAAGTGGTTGAGAATTATTATCCTCTAAACGACGAGTATACCAATGGGTTTGTCTATAATGTGCGAAATTCAAGAATTGCCGGTGATCCGTATTTTAACTCGCCTGATTGGTTGGATGGAACATTGTATATTAATGGAACCAAATACTGCCACATTTCTGTAAAGTACAACTTGATTATTGAAGAGTTAATTGTTAAAACAAAGACCGCTCAAGATATTGAACGCGTAATTGTACTGAATAAATCGCAGCTTGATTCATTTCATATTGGTACTTCGCTTTTTATTCATTCAGGAAATTTGTTCGCACAAGAACAGGAAAGTCAGTTTTATGAAGTGGTTTGCGGGAGGCACCAACTTCTGAAAGTGGTAAAGCATTACGAAAAAAGATTTATTGATACTTACAGTAGTAGTTCTCCATATGGTAAATACTCAACCCAAAAGAGTGATGTATATCTTTTTGATGGAGTGAAGCTTACTTCCATCAATAGCGAAAAATCTTTTTTAACATTTTTTGAAAAAGGGGTACGGGAGCAGATTCGGGAATATTTCAGGGGAAATAGTATTAAATACAAAAATATGTCTGTTGAACAACTTAATGACTTAATAGATTACTGCGTTGAAGTTATCTCTCAATAAAATGAAACCAACATGTTAATTCAAACCAGTATAGACGATAATTATAAGTGTGAACCAGCTGCTATGCCTGTGACAGTAAGAAGTTTTACCTCAATAAAATTGCTGTGGGTAGTTTTTTTTGTCTTTATTATTTTGCCTGGAGTTGTCTGTGCTCAAGGAAAAGAAATGCAACTGTTTGTTAAAAGGCAAAATGCCAGTTGGGAAGAGTTTGCAAGGCTCCTCGAACAGAAATTTGATATTCGTTTTTTTTATGATAAAACAGTTACTCATGACATTCGAGTAGAGGTAGTGGCAGATAGTATTTTGCTGGAGCAATTGTTGGAAAAAGTATTTGAAGAAAAAAATATTCATGTATCGAAGGATTCGGATGGAAACTACTTTTTGTTTCCCGACTTTAAGTTAAAAAACGGTATATCCCGCAAGTTTTTTAAACCTCATGAGTCTGGAAATAAAACAGATTTGTCCGATGAATACAATATAAATAAAGACAGCAGTGATACTTTTTTAAAAACCTACAATGAATACATTTCTGAGAATATCGTAGTTGGGACAAATGGAATAGGTAAGAATGAGAAAGCAAGAATAAAAGGGTTTGTCTATAACAATGAAGATGGAGTACCGGTTGGTTTGGCAAGGGTGTTAGTTGTCGAATTAAATAAGAGTCTGGTGGCAAGTGCTTCGGGGAGGTTTGAACTTGAATTAGTCCCCGGAAATTATACCGTTACCATTAACAGCCTGGGAATGTATGAGAAGACCTTCAAGTTAACGGTTTTTTCTGATGGTGACGTAAATTTCGCAATGCGGATGAAATCCTTTATTCTGGATGAAACGGTAGTAACAGCTGAACGTAATCAAAATCTGCGAACAACCTCCATGGGATTTGAAAAAATAACTGCAAAGACGATTAAAGAAATGCCGGTTATGTTAGGGGAAAAGGATGTTGTTAAGATGGCCTTGTTATTACCCGGTGTTCAAACTATTGGTGAAATCTCTTCCGGATTTAATGTAAGAGGAAGCCCGTCTGATCAGAATATGTTTATCATCAACGATGTTCCCATTTATAATTCATCTCACCTGTTTGGACTGTTTACCACTTTTAATTCGGATGCTATAAGCGAATTTAAATTCTATAAAAACAGTATCCCTGAACAATACGGGGGGCTGCTATCTTCGGTATTCGATATCGATGTAAAAACAGGAAATAATCAGTATTTCTCCATGCGAGCCGGAATTGGACCGACGTCAGCCAGGGCAATGGCTGAGGGGCCCATTAAAAAAGATGGGAGCAGTTACCTTATCAGTTTCCGTTCTTCATACTCCGATTGGATGTTACGGCAAGTTGATAACCTGGATGTGAGGAACAGTTCAGCCACTTTTCAGGATGCTTTGATGGATTTTAATTTTCCGCTAAATGAAAAGAATAAGCTGGATCTTTTTGTTTACTGGAGTCGCGACTACGCAGACCTCGCTTTGGGCATCGAAAATGAATATTTTAACCTGGGAGCGGCTGCGGAATGGACGCATACTTTCAATAAGAGGCTGACTTCGGGGGCGAACCTGGCTTTGAGCCAATACACCTACAAGGAATCGAATTTTGAAGTGGAATACCTGGCCAATCGGCACTCGTTCGATATTTCCCATTATGAATTTAAGTGGAACCTAATGTATAATCCGGGCAGGGGGAAAAACCTGGAGTTTGGCTTAAACAGTAAATTTATCAGAATAGATAACGGTGATTTCTTACCACTTTATGACGAATCGAGGTTAACCCCGCTAACATTTGAAGCAGAGCAGTCGATCAGTAACAGTGTTTTTGCCAGTTATAAATGGGACATTTCATCGCGTTTTTCAATCGACGCCGGAATAAGAGCTACCTTGTATTCATACTTAGGGCCCAAAACTATCTATAGTTATATCGAGAATGAACCTAAGGATATTGATAATATAGTAGATACCACGCATTACGGCAAAAATAGCTTTATAAACAACTATCAAAATGTTGACTATAATTTTGCTGCGAAATATGAACTGACAGACAACTTAACGATTAAGGCAGGTTTCAATCTGCTTCATCAGTATGCATTCATGCTTTCGAATACGTTTTCGGTTTCGCCTTCCAGTAAATGGAAGTTAAGTGATCCAAATTTAAAGCCAATGCAGGGTGAACAGTTTTCTGCCGGATTGTATAAAAACTTTGCAAATGATAAGATCGAAACCTCTATCGAAGGTTATTCTAAAAGGGTAAAGAATTTAGTGGAATACAAAGACGGAGCTGAGTTTGTTGCGAATCCTGTTCGGGAAACGAATATTATTCAGGGGAACTTGCGGTCATATGGGGTGGAGTTTATGCTGAAGAAAAAAATGGACAAGCTAACCGGCTGGGTAAATTACACTTGGTCAAAAGCCGAAGTTACTGCGTTTAACCCGGTAACAGGAGAGATGAACAACCGGGGATATTCTTATCCTGCCAACTACGACCGGCCCCATGCAGCAAACATGACC
The DNA here is from genome assembly GCA_047971205.1 of Draconibacterium sp. Taxonomy (GTDB): domain Bacteria; phylum Bacteroidota; class Bacteroidia; order Bacteroidales; family Prolixibacteraceae; genus Draconibacterium. The sequence continues at coordinate 5,128 of JBKDZK010000167.1, read as the reverse complement.
TTGAATTACAAGCTATCGAAAAGACTATCGTTTTCTGCTAACGTGGTGTATTCAACAGGGCGCCCGATAACTTTTCCGTCTTCTGTATATTACCTGAATGATGTGCAGATTACAGGTTTTTCGAAACGAAACGATTACCGGCTTCCCGATTACTTCAGAACCGATATATCAATCAGCCTGGAGGGAAATCTGAAAAAGAACAAACTGGCACATGGCTTTTGGTCATTGTCGTTTTATAATCTAACCGGACGACGGAATGCCTATTCCATGGTGTTTCAAAATGTGGATGGTGAAATTAAAGGATACAAAATCTCAATTCTTGGGGCGATGATCCCTTCGCTAAATTATAATTTGAAATTGGGAAATTATGAAAACTAGAGGAATTATAATAGCATTGTTGGTTATTCTGATTGTTGGTTGTAAAGAGGAATTTTTATTGAAGTTCGACACCGACGAGAAGATTCTGGTGGTTGAAGGCGACATCACCAATTTCGAAGGCCCTTATTCTGTTCGTTTGTCGACAACCTTGCCTGTAAATCAGCCGTTAAGGGTGCCATTAGAAAATTGCACGGTGACAATTTCTGACAATACGGGCCAGCATGAAGTGCTATCGGAAACAGAACCCGGTGTTTATGAAACATTGAAGGGGGGCATACAGGGTATTGTTGGAAATGAATATTCATTATCAGTAGTAACTCCTGAGGGGAAAAGATATGAAACCGATTTCGAAAAAATGGAAGAACCGGTTGAAATTGATTCTGTTTTTGCAGAACTCACTTACAAAGAAAGTCTGGATTATCCTTTTGGACTGCCTGGCTACCAGTTTTATGTCAATACCAAACCGGGTGAAAAGGAAGATAATTATTTCCTGTGGAAATTGACAGAATCGTTTCAGTACGATGCCGATTACCGTTTGTATGCTTTGTATTATTATGGCGATTTATTTTACATAAGCTCTGATAAGGACCAAGTTGAAGACATTGTGAAGTTGGATTATGATACTCTTTTTACCTGCTGGCAAACCGAGACAGTAAAGGATATTTTTACTGGTCAAACAGCCAATTTGTCTTCTCCACAGATCAACAGGCAACCCTTGCATTTTGTGGCTACGGATACAAAGAAACTTTCGGTACGTTACTCGCTTCTGGTGCAGCAGTACGCCATTTCAAAAAAAACTTACCAATTCTGGAAGAGTATTCGGGAGCAAATTGCAGATGAAAGCTTCCTAAATACAAAACAACCCTACAACATTGCCGGAAACCTGAGAAATGTGGAGGAGCCGGAAGAAATTACCTATGGCTTTTTTACGGTAGCATCGATTGCTGAAGAAAGGGTGTTTTACTACCGTCCTAATGCGACTTTCTATTTCGAAACAGGTTATACCGCAGAACCGATTGATTTGCATAAAAAGCAGCAACCGGTCTATCTGATTTTGAAAGATAATGCCATGTATTTTGTACATAAAGACTGTGTGGATTGCCGAACAGAAGAAGGGGAGCCCCAAAAACCTAACTTCTGGATAGATTAGTTTAATAATGGAATAATTCAGCTTTTATGAGATATTCAACAATAATTTTACGGGTCTTTTCAATTTTTCTTTTGATGGTTGCCGGTTTTAATTCTGAAGGGCAGATAAGAGATTTTGATCTGAATAAAGTAAAGGAAACGATTCAGGTTGAGACCGACCGCGATGTGTACTTTGCACACGAAAATATTCTTTTTGCAGTAAGTTACTTTATTAACGAATCAAGAATAGAGCCGGCAATCAGCACGGTCCTGTATGTTGAGCTGATTAATTGCCGTAACAATGAACCTGTGATTCAAAAAAAGATAAAGCTGGCCGCTTTTAGCGCAAGAGGAGTGCTAAAGATCCCCCAAAGTGTGCCAACCGGAACTTATGCTCTAAGGGTTTATACCCAGTACCAGCGCAACTTCGCAGTACAGAGTTACAATCATCGTTTTCTTACCATTCTAAATTCGGAAGATGACAAAAATTACCTGCCGGTTGTGACCGAAAATGATTCTGTGGAAATAGCTCCCGAGGGAAATATTCTTCTTGATAATATTCAAAATACAGTTGTTGTAATGGTTCCGGAGGCGTGGTTAACAGCAGATAATCGCTATTATGTGGTAGACGATGCTTTACAGGTTTTGGAAGAGCTAACAGTACCCGAAACAGGAATTTTGCAAATGGAATTTACTGGAAATCACTTACAGAATTATTATTTTCTGCTGCTGAAAAGTAACGGTGATTCCATTGTTACTGCTTTCCCCGGGGTTCAACCCGAGGGAATCCAGACAGGTATTCGGAAGACCGGAAATAGTATCACCTACTCAATACATAGAGCTGGGATGAATTCGGTTTCAGTAAGTCCGGATTATCGGCTAAAAGCATACAGAAGCGATTTTATGGAGAGCTTTGACGAAAGTATTAAAATGAACGGAAACACTTTTGAAACCCAGATGGCAATTGAAAACCTGGCAAAAGGAATGAATTACCTGGTGTTATCCGATGCCAGCGGGAATATCTTACGGGTCAACTCTGTTTTTATCCAACCCAGTATAAACGAAGTAGGGATATCGGGATTGCAGGAAGCTTATTCTCGCCGCGATATGGTAAAAGTACAGCTTGAGATGGAAGACCGGATTCTGGAGAAGGATCCGCTTGTGACAATCTCGGTTACCAGGCACAAAACAAAAAAGGAAGATTACATCCCCAACCTGTCCTTGTATTTGAACTCGGGCGTTCTTCTTAACAGTTTTTTGCAATTTAACAGCAAGGTGGATAATACTTTGCAAGAGCAGGCAATGATTTTGTTTGATAAAAAGCTTAACAAACAAGCGTTTGAGGAAAACATAAAGAAGACGAAATCCGCCGGGGTGAGTAATATTCCAGAAATAAATGACGTAAGCCTACGGGGAATTATACGAAACAAGGAGACTCTGACGCCGGTAGCGGGGCGCGATATTTACGCGTCGGTATTGTTTAATAATCCTCAGTTGCATGTCTGTAAATCGAAAGAAGACGGAGAGTTCATTTTTTCGTTAAACAATGTGAACGGAACCACCGAGGTTTTTCTTTGTCCAGAGAACACGGATAATCAAGCGTACGAAATACTTATCACAAACCCATTCTCCGGCGAGTTCCCTGAATTAGGCGATATTCCTACATTTATTGAGGTGGCAGATACGGCCCTGATCAATGAGTTGTATAAAAACATTCAGATTCGTGAGCACTTTCATCCAATGCCGGAACCGGAAGCCGCCTATAAAGAGAGAAGCCATTCATTCAATATCGACAACAATAAACTGACGGTGAATTTAGCCGACTTTGTGAGTTTAAAGAATATGGAGGAACTGTTTACCGAGATCGTTCCAACGGTTAAATCGGTAAAGCACAACAACAACTATACTTTTTCTGTTTTTGACGAAAACGGCAATGTCTTTTCTCAAAAACCATTGGTGCTTTTGGATCGAATACCGGTGTTTGATCTCTCGAAAATTATGCATCTCGATATTTCGTTGGTCAAAAAGGTAGAGGTGATCAATACCACTTACATTCTTGGAGAAAACACGTTTCAGGGAGTGGTAATGATAAGTACCAATACAAGCGATTTTGCTGGTATCGAGTTTCCTGAATCTTCTGTTTTTATTGAGTATCCAGCCATTGAAAAAACAGCTGATACTGCTGATCCGGAAACGTTTTATTCAGAAGACAGGAATTTACCCGATTTTCGGACCACCTTGTACTGGAAGGCTGGGCTAAGGCCGGATGCCAATGAATTTAGCCTCTCGTTTTTTACCTCGGATAATACAGGCGTTTTCGATGTGGAGGTAAAGGGATTCACCAGCGATGGAGAGCGAGTCTATTGTAAAAAACAAATTCGTATTCACTGATTTTGACGAATCTGCATCGGCTGTGAAGCGATAAAAGAAACACCAGTACACTATCCTGGTGGCCAACTTTAAAACAGGATGGGCAATTGTTTTGGAAGTCCGTCAAAAAAAGAGAGGCTAACAAAGCTTACAATTTGTAACAAACAGAACGCTGATAACCCAGACTCTGCTGATTTTCGCTGTTTTATTCGTGATTATGAGTCAAAATCAATGCTATCAGTGTTCCGTTTCCCTGTTTTACTTGTTAGAGGACGTTAGCCTCATTATTATTGGTGATTCCGGTATTAAAAATGACTCGAACCGTCCCAGCAGTGCGTACACAGTTTTTCCTTCGGAAGTCCGATTGCTTCCACCAGGTCTTCCAGTTTCTGGAATTTCAGCGTTGTCAGATCCAGGTTTTTGCGGATTTGTTCCACCATTGCCTGGTACTTGGGCGAGTTGCTGTCAGAATATTCCGACATGTCGTAGCCCATCATCTCTTCTTCCGTTTTGTTTTCGAGCTGGGCAACAGCCTTGTGGGTTGCCAGGTCGAAGTTGGAACGCGAACGGCTGAAGTTCAGGAACTCGCACGGATAGGTGAGGGGAGGACAGGCAATACGCATGTGTACTTCGCTGATTCCGGCAGCATGCAAATCGGTCACATTGTCTTTCAGCTGGATGCCGCGAACGATCGAGTCGTCAAGAAATACGCCGCTGTTTCCTTTCAGAATTGAATTGTTCGGAATCAGTTTCATTTTGGCAACTAAATCGCGCATGTTCTGGTTTTGAGGCATGAAGCTTCGCGGCCAGGTGGGCGTGTATTTCGAGTACGGACGTTTGGGCGGGTAGGCCAAAGAAAATCAGACAAACATCTTCTAACGTTTCGTGCGGTAATATACTCTTAGGCGTATGTGCATTGTTTAAGCAGTCTGCCCCTTTTTTGCTTTTTTCAAAGTCGATATTTTCTTAATCTCACCAGTCTTTTTATAATGAGCAATAATCTCACTTATCTGTTTTTTCTCATAGGCTTTTAACGGTCTTGTGTCAACTACAAAATCAACTCCTTCTGGTTCTCTAATTAGTCTCAGCAAGAAAACCCCCAAACACCTGTAAAACAACAACTTATTGTTAATAACTCGTTTGAATCTTTCGGGCGATCCACTTGTTTGTTTTAGTTATTTTACAGATATTCAGGTTGTTAATGGTTTTAGGTTCGCATATTTCGAAGCTAAACCCGAAAGTGATTCAATTA
>JBKDZK010000166.1:0-1632 GCA_047971205.1 Draconibacterium sp. | reverse complement strand
ATTGCAAACGTTTGCGGTGTCGTTTGCATCGAATATGTTACACAACAGGTAGTAACTGGTAGGTATCCTTCGGTTTTGTTGAACTTATGTAGTCGTGCTGAAAGCGGAATTTGAATACCATGCTCATCTGGAATCTGTTGGAGATAGACGATGAATATTGGTCTTGCAATTTTCAATAAAATGGGGAGCTAAAGAAATTTCAAAGAGTATTAAAATCCAGAATGAATAATTAAATGTTAACTAAATAAATTCCTATTTTTAACGACAGATAGTATGGATCAACAGTTCTTTTAGTAATGAGCAGTAATCAGATCACCATAAAGGACATTGCGCGAATTTTGGGCATATCTGCATCAACGGTATCGCGGGCATTGAAAAACCACCCGGATATCAGCGAGGCGACCAAAAAAGCTGTAAATGAGTTGGCTAAAAAGCTTAACTATGAGCCGAATGCAGTTGCTTTGAGTTTAAAGCATAGTCGAAGCAATACCATTGGTGTCATCATTCCTGAAATTGTCCATTACTTTTTTTCCTCGGTAATTAGTGGTATTGAAGATGTGGCCTATGATGCTGGTTTTACGGTGATTATTTGCCAGTCGAATGAGCGTTACGACCGGGAAGTGGCCAATGTAAAGGCGCTACTTTCTCACCGGGTTGATGGCGTTTTGGTGGCCATTTCAAAAGAAACGCATCAATACGATCATATATTTGCCATTCAGGATCGCAATGTCCCGATGGTCTTTTTTGATCGGGTCATCCCTGAAATAGAAACCGATCATGTGATTATTGATGATCAAAAAGCTTCGTATGAGGCAACCAAACACTTAATTGATGGGGGACGAAAGCGTATTGCTCACTTTGCTGGACCTCAAAATTTATCAATCGGTATTGAGCGCCGTATTGGTTATGAGCAAGCCCTGAAAGATGCAAACTTGCCTGTGATTCCTGAGCTCATTATTGAAGCTGACAGCTTTGAAAAGGCGATAAAAGCAACAAATAAGTTGTTAGATCTGGAAAATCCGCCTGATGGTATCTTTGCCGTTAACGACCTGACAGCCATTGGTGCGATGCAAACACTTCAGAAACGGGGCATTAAAATTCCGAAGCAGATTGCTGTAGTTGGTTTTAGCGATGGCCGTTTTTCCGGAATAACAGATCCAACATTGACCTCGGTAGATCAACATGGCTATGAAATGGGAAGCGTGGCTACCAAAATGTTACTCCGCCGCTTGCTGAATCCGAACTACGATGCACCGGCACAAAGTCATGTTTTGGATGCGAATCTGATTGTTCGTGGGTCTTCAATATAGCGGAAATAAGGTTTTTCCCTTCTCAATTGATTACTCGTATTCATCCCTGTTTAGGCTTCTTGCAATCAGTCTTTTTCTACGAATCGTGCTGAAAGTGATTTTTTTTGAAAAAAATAGGATCTTGCTTGCAAAGGTTTGCAACAGTTTGTTGCGCTTGTTTATTTGGGTTACGTGGCAAAAAAATGCCTGTGTAGCATGCCCGGAGGCTTGACTTTTTCGAAATTACATCTTTATATTTGTAGCGTATTTCCGATTACATACAATTCTTTTTTACTTCCTGAGAATGTTAACCGCTTAGGTTAGCACCTTTATGTACCTTTTG
>JBKDZK010000165.1:0-6517 GCA_047971205.1 Draconibacterium sp. | reverse complement strand
TGGCTGTTTAATTACAGCATGAAAACCACTGTTAGCGGATGTCCCGTTTCTGCCCGTTTTAAAGATTTGTTTGGCCCCGATTTTATGACGCTGAAAATTCCGTACAAACGGGAAAAAGACGGGAAAGAATCAGTAATTGACATCAACGATGTCTGGCATGTGCTTTTCTCGTTTGACTCGGAAGAAAAGCTAAAGGAGTTTGCACAAAAGCGCTTGCTCTTGACGGAGGAACAAATCAAAGATCTCCTGAAAATTAGTTTGAAAAAGGACTACGCTTCGTTAAGTCTGAAAGCCATCAATAAAATACTTCCGTTTCTTCGGGGAGGATTGATTTATTCGCATGCCGTTTTTCTGGCCAACATGGAAGAGGCAATCCCCAATGAAATCTGGGAAAAGGAAGAAAACAAGAAGGCAATCAAAAAAGAGATAGAAAGCATTATTGCAAATCACAAAGACGAAAAGCAGGTTCGCGAGATAGTTAATGGTATTGTAAAAGTTAATCGCGATGAAGATGCCGTTTGGAGCGAAGAGGCTGCTGAATTGTTCCGGAAAGACTTGTTCAAAAAAATAAGGGCCTATTTTGGGCATAGAACCTACAATGCTTTCTCCGGGGAAAAGAAAAACAAAATTGAAACCGATGCTTTTGAGCTTTTAAGAAAGCAAATGATAATGAATGGAGGGAGAGGAGAGTTCACCCCCATTCAACGCATCGATGAAAAAGTAAAAACCTTTCTTACCGATAATTTTGAGTTGGAAGCAAAGTCGTTAAGTAAAATATACCATCCATCAGCCATTGAAGTGTACAAGGCCCCGGTTCGAAAAGACGATGGAAAACTGTACCTGGGCAGCCCGATGGTTTCTTCCGTTCGGAACCCGATGGCGATGCGGGCGCTGCACCAGTTGCGGAAGGTGGTGAACGAATTAATAAGAACCGAGGTGATTGATTCGGAAACCCGTATTCATATTGAAATGGCGCGCGGACTGATGAATGCCAACGAACGAAAAGCCTGGCTGAACTGGCAAAAAGAGAGAGAAAATCAGCGGAAAGATTATGTTCAAAAAATTAAAGAACATTTGTTGTCGGATGCGGAACCTTAGGAAACCGATATCCTGAAATACCAGCTTTGGGAAGAACAAAACCACAAATGTATTTATACGGGGAAAGAAATTGGGATTTATGAGTTTTTGGGGCCAAATCCTTCGTTCGATATCGAACACACCATTCCGCGCAGTGTGTCGCTTGATAACTCGCAGGAGAACAAAACACTCTGCGAGAATGCCTTCAACCGAAAAACAAAGAGAAACCGGATTCCCGGGGAACTGGCCAATCATTCCGAAATTCTTGCCCGCATAGAGCCTTGGAAAGAGAAGTTTGAGGAATTGGATAAACAAATCAGCAAACAGGTTAGGAGGGCAAAAAATGCAGCAGATAAAACGCAAAAAGACACGGCTATTCAGGCCCGGCATAAGCTTACTTTTGAGCGTGATTACTGGCGAAACAAATACCGCCGGTTTACCATGGAAGATGTGCCCGAAGGTTTTAAAAACAGCCAGTTGGTTGACACCGGAATCATAACCAAATATTCGCGTTTGTACCTGAATACCTTGTTCGACAAGGTTTATACTGTAAAAGGCAGCACTGTGGCCGATTTCAGAAGATTGTGGGGGCTCCAGGATGAATACGAAAAGAAAGCGCGAGTGAACCACATTCACCATTGCATTGATGCAATAACCATTGCCTGCATTACAAAAGAAGCTTACGAGAATCTGGCTCGTGCCTATCATAATTGGGAAGAAGTGGATAGGATGAAGGCGTCGGATATGCCAAAAGTAAATCCGCCGTGGCCCAATTTTGTCCCTGATGTGAAATCGATCGAAAAGGAAGTTTTCATTTCTCATTATACCCCGGATGTACTTCCGAAACAAACCAAAAAGAAACTCAGGGAACGGGGCCGGATCAGGAAAGATAAAAGCGGAAATCCTATTTATCAGCAAGGAGATACCACGCGTGGGAGCTTGCACCAGCAAACCTTTTACGGGGCCATTGAAAAAACAGAAGTGAATAAAAAGGGAGAAGCCGAAAAAGTAATCAAATACGTGGTGCGCAAAACCCTGGACACTTTGGATGAGAATGGTGTGAAGAATATTGTGGACGACCGGGTGAAGAGTATTGTTGAACAGGCCCGGGCAGAGGAAAAGAAGCTGCGAAAAGAAATGGAAGCGTTGCGAAAAAAACTTGCCAAAGCTGAGGAAGCTGAGGAAAATTTTATTAATGCCGAAATTGAAAAACTAAACACTCAAATCGCAGGATTATACACCTTGCCCAATAAAAACGGAGCTCCTGTTTCCATCAAAAAGGTGAGAGTGTATCAGCCGATGGTTTCAAATCCACTTCCTGGTTTTAAAAAGCACCGCGACCTGTCGGCCAAAACATACAAACATCAGTACAATGTGGCGAACGATAGCAACTATGCGATGGCCATCTATGAAGGAGAAGATAAACAGGAAAATATAAAGAGAAGCTTTTTGATTGTTAACAATCTTGATGCAGGTAAGTTTTTTAATCGTAAATCGGAAGAAAACCCATTCCCGGGCACACATCCCGGGAAGAAAGAGCTATACCTAAAGTACTTAATAAAGACCGGTACAATTGTTATGTTCTGGGAAAAGTCTTCTGAGGAATTGAAGAGTAAAAAGGTAAATAAAACACTGAGACTTTATAAAGTAGTGAAAATGAATAAAGATGGGAGGATTACCTTTAAATACCATCAGGAAGCCAGAAATGATGAAACCCTAAGACTTGATTATGAAAAAGAACATGGTGTTAAAGCACCAAAATCGTTAACAAACGGGGAGTCATTTATTGATTTTGTTAATCCGTTTCCGAAACTGCGACTTAGTCCTCCTAATTTCAATTTTATAGTTGAAAATTATGAATTTAAGATTAGCTCAACAGGTGAAATAAAATGGTTAGATGAAAATTAATTGTTCATCGAATCCTTCAAGGTTTTCAAAACCTTAAAGGATTGAGAAACCAACGAAGATAGGAACTCAACTTTTCCAAAGTTCCAAACTTTGGAAAAGTTACCGGTAATAAAAGCGATTGGAGAACCATAAAACAACACATTATGCAAAGAACCAGCGCGAAAGGGTCGAAAATGCAAGCGAAACGCTGCCAACCAAAGCGGAATGGCATTTCCCACGGAGAAAAGCAATAAACGGACGCGGATTGGCCTGTAACCACCGCGAAACATAAAAAACCATTGCGGAATGAAAAAAACGGCAGCGAAACGGAAAAAACCATCGCGGAATGAAATCCGACCACGTTGTGTTGCATTCCGCCGTGGTAAATCGCATTCCGCTAACAAATAAAAGAAAAGGCACAAAAACCGTTCATGTAAATATTATTAATCGACCCTGAACAACGGAAAAACACAAAACCGCAGGTGCTTAGCTTCCGCTTTTTCGTTTCTCCCAACGTTCGCCCTTAAACTGCCGATATCGGCAGGATACGCATTAAAAATTTTCAATTTTAAAATTTCAGTTATGAATGCTTCGAAAATGAATGCAGATGAGATTTTATTTCAAGCCGGAGTGCGGATTAACAACAGTCTGAGCGACCCGAAAGTACTAAATGCTGTGTCTCCGTTTGGATATACAGAAGAGAAGTTTAACGAAGGGGCTACTTTGCTTGGCGAAGCCACAACTCTTGTTGAAACCCAAAAAAGGGAGTATGGTGAGCTTGATGCGGCCCAAACTGCTTTTGAAGACGAACGTAAAGCGGCCCATGGCAATTACATGGATACTGGCCAACGATGACTGGAAAACGGTACTGGCCGGATTTGGTCAAACCGAAGAGAAGTTAAATGCACAACTCGCCGCGGTTGAAGGTGTGGCAACTGCCTCGGAAACCAAGAAAAAAGAAATGGGTGATGCCCAGAATTCCACGCAGGAGCGCGACATGAAACTCGAAGAACTCGTCGAGTGGGTATCCGACTACGAGGTGATTGCCCGCATTGCCCTGGCCGACAAACCCCAGCTGCTCGAAAAACTGGGGATTGTGGTGAAAAGCTGATTTTGTTCGAACCAGACCTTTTCCAAAGTTCCAAACTTTGGAAAAGGTCTTTTTATTAAAAATAAATTTCATAATGGAACCTTTGTTACCTGAATGCTACTTTCATATTTATAACCATACCATTGGTGATGAATTAGTTTTCAAAGAAGAAAAGAATTACGTGTTTTTCCTTGAAAAATATAAGCAATACATTGTTCCAATTGCCGATACGTTGGCCTTTTGTCTGATGCCCAATCATTTTCATTTACTGATCCGTCTGAAGGAACAGACGGTAATCGAAACACTCATATTGAGTTCGGCAAAGGGGCTTAACGATTATTCAGTAGCAGATAGTATTGAAAAGAGAGAAGTATTGGCAAGTAAATATGTAAGTAAGCAATTTTCAAATTTGTTCAGCTCTTATACCCAGGCTTATAACCTGATGTATAAACGGAGAGGCAGTTTGTTCCTGAAAAATTTTAAGCGAAAGTCAGTCGAAGAGGATGATTACTTTGTTCGTTTGGTGAATTATATCCATCGTAATCCTGTAAATCATGGCTTTATAAATAAACCACAGGAATGGAAGCATTCATCGTATAACGCAATAGTTTCTGATAAACCAACTTTGGTGAAAAGGGAAGAAGTGCTTCATTGGTTTGGAGGCTTAGCCAATTTCATGTATAACCATCTTCGTTCGTTAGAATTATAAAGCTTTTCCAAAGTTTCAAACTTTGGAAAAGATTATAAAGACAATAACCAAAACAACATGCTAAAACGAACCTTATTTATCTCGAACCCATACCACCTGTCCTTAAAAAACCGGCAGCTGGAGGTGTCGACCAAAGCCGGGATGGTGCTAAAAACAGCCACGGTGGAAGACCTTGGTTTTATTGTGCTCGACCACCCGCAAATATCGTTTACCATGAAACTGGTGGAGGCGCTCAGCGAATTTAACGTGGCCACCGTATTTTGCGACAACAAACACATGCCCGTGTCGATGTTGTTGCCGCTCGACGCTCATCATATCCAAAGCGAATTGTTCAGGGCGCAGGTGGCAGCTTCGGAGCCTTTAAAAAAGAACCTGTGGAAACAAACCATCGAAGCAAAAATCCGGAACCAGGCCCGCTTACTCGAAAAACTTGGGAAAAACAGTTTGCCGCTCAAAAACCTGGCGAAAAGTGTAAAAAGCGGCGACTCGGACAACCGCGAAGGTTTTGCTGCCCGTTTGTACTGGACCGAGTTGTTTGGGCGCGATTTTATCCGCGACCGCTACGGTTTTGCGCCCAATCCTTTCCTGAATTACGGGTATATTCTTTTGCGTTCGGCGGTGGCGCGTGCCCTGGCCGGGTCGGGGCTGCTGGCCACCCTCGGCATTCACCACCGCAACCGTTACAATGCTTTTTGCCTGGCCGACGATGTGATGGAGCCTTATCGTCCCTGGGTCGATGAAATTGCCTTCGATCTGCATGAAAAGTATCCCGATACACCGGTGCTCGAAAAGGAGCACAAGGCAGAGCTCCTGCAGCTAATGGCTGCCGATGTAAACATAGGCGAGAACAAACGCCCGCTCATGGTGGCCCTGTCGCAAACCACGGCCTCGCTTAGCCGCTGTTTTACCGGCGAAACCCGGAAAATCGTTTATCCCGTTTTTGAATAAACAAACCTTTGGGTGTTTTTTAAGCCCCGAAGCGTTTAATTTAGAATATATGGAACTTACCCGTTTAAATGCCTATCATATTATGTGGTTGTTCGTATTTTTCGACCTGCCCGTTACCACCAAAAAGGAACGGAAACAGGCCGCCCGTTTCCGGAAAGACCTGATGCAGGATGGTTTTAGCATGATGCAGTTTTCGGTGTACAACCGGCATTGTGCCAGCAAAGAAAGCGCCGAGGTACATATTAACCGGGTAAAAGGTTTTATCCCCGAAAAGGGGCAGGTAAGTATTCTTACCGTTACCGACAAACAATATGGAAATATTATGAATGTATGGGGTAAAAAGTCGTCGCCCTTGCCCGAAGGCCCCAAACAACTCGAAATGTTTTAATCAAATAATTCCTCGTGGCTTGCCGCGGGGTTCCTTATATTCTCCCCTGGCATTCAGGGGAGATGTCATCCGTCAACTAACGAATGACAGAGGGATTTAATCTTCTCCAAAGTTCTGAACTTTAAAAAAGTTAGTTACTTTTAGAAAACAGAATCATTAATACAGGTTCTTTGAAATATTGAAAAGAAGTTTCTTCTTTACAGAAATAAAAAAATGACTGCATATAACCACTTCTTTGCGGTAAAACCGGAATAATGGGATCGTACTATTGCTCAAAATCCCACTGTTTACAGGCGATTCCGGCCCCTTGGTTGTGGTTTGATGTAGAATCAAGAAGACTTTCAACGCTTCCTCAAAAAAGCCTTGTAATTTTGGCGTTGTGGTTTGATGTAGAATCAAGAAGACTTTCAACGAACGG
>JBKDZK010000164.1:0-6558 GCA_047971205.1 Draconibacterium sp. | reverse complement strand
GGTGGTGAATGTAATCGATTTGTGACTGTTCGCCTTCCATCAGGATTTCCACCATGTGGATCTGGATTTTATGGTGATCGATGGCCACCACGTATTTGTAAAATCAATACCTCACCTCGGGAATCTGTTAGTCTTCTTTTTTATCCGAACTAAAATGAATGTTTTCGAAATGCTGAACGGCATCGAAACCCAGGTAGCCAAACAATCCGTTTGCCGGAAGTTCGATGTCCTTGCTTTCTACGTTGAAGGTTTGAAAGAAATTATCCAGTTCGTTGTGCAGTTTTCTTTCTTGCGAGAGACTGAAAATTTCCTTTTCCCTTCCGGGAAGTTCTTTTACTACTTCACCGCTGTTAACCGTAAAGCGGGCCAACGGACTGAAGGCGATAAAAGAGTAGGCGTTTTCATTTCCGTGGTAATCGGAGCTTTCCAGCAGAATCGATTTCGGGTACAAAGTTCGCAACCGAAGGTAGATACTTACCGGGGTAACCGTATCGGCCAGTATTTTCCGGACTACCGGTTTGAATGTCAATTTTTCCATGAGTGTATGTGTTATAATTTGTTGTTACTGTTTTGTTTTTTTTGAAATTGAGCCCAAAAAAAAGCGGCTCATCGTGAATTCGATGAGCCGCTTCCTATATATCAATGGCAGTACCTCTTTTCACGAATATTGTAAAAAGTTGTTGTGCCACCACCAAATGTTATTATTAATTCTCATTGTTGCTTTTTGTGTACAAAAAAACCTGCTCTTAGGTAGGAGCAGGCCTTCTTTGAATATCTTTAAAAAATACCAATATGGCTCTTTAACTCCTAACTTACGTAAGAAGACCCCACCACGGAAGCCATATTGTATTTATTTTTCTCATTGTTGTCAATTAATGAATGCAAGAAAGACGATTTTTTCCAAAAATCAAAATAAAATCCTGACAAGCTTTCAAAACTTTTTTCATCGTAAGGTTTCCTTAACATCTAATTGGCCAGTGTAAAGCGGAAACTAACACCAAAATTGGCATTGGTTGTACGGTACGCAAGCGATGTAAACGGATTGTTTAAGATCCGGTCGTAGAACACGCGCATTTCAAACTTATCGCTTAAGCGATAATCCGCATAAGTTTTTATCGTGAAATTCCCTTGTCCTGACGTAATCTGGTTGTCGTCCGAATCAAGCTGGCGCAATATGGTTTTGTTTCTCCGGTACGAAATATCGGCCCGAATATTCAGGTCGTTGGAATAGGCCTGTTGCGAATTTTTGGTTTTGATGATCAAATCCATGCGCGTGAAACGGTAGCCCATTCCAATGATGTATTCGTTGCTTAGTACTTCGGTCAGCTGATTGTTGGCAAACGACAGGTTGAGGTTACGTGTACGTTTGATCTCGCCTCGCGTTGTAAAATCGCTTTGCCACATTACATCCACGTTGATCAGCGGGTTAAATGCCTCGATGATGCTAACCGAGTTGAAATCGTATGCCGGAACAAAATTGTCGGCAAGGTCGCGAATGTAGCTGAAACCGTCACCCGTTTCCAGGTATTTCAGGTTGGTATTGAACGATCCTACATTGTAAGTGGAACGATAAGCATGCTGGAAGTTGAGAGAGCGCATAACCTTGTTCAGTCCCGGAATGCGCGACACCATTCCCTCGTAACGGATGCTCCAGTTCGGGCGAATGTATTTCAGCGATGGGAACAGGCTGAGTGAAACCTTCTCTGGGTCTTTTCCCTGGTATGCTGCCAGGAAAGCAGGCACCAGTACTTCGACCGAGTTTGGACCGTAGCCATCGCGGTATGGGGCGCCATATTGCGAATGATCAGCGGTAGGATCATAATTTGCACTTCCTCCTCTTTGTTCTGCCAGACGTCGGGAAATAGTAGAACGGTATTTCTTTAACTTTTCAAAAGCTTCCGAGCTTTTTACTTCTTCTTTTCCGCCAATGGCAAAGAAAGCTGTTCCCCATGTTAGGGTTGACATGCTGAAGTTACCGGTTTCGGTAAAACTGTTGGCATTGAAGCGTCCGCTGGCATTATCGTAATCGTAGAACTCGGTAATGTTTTTCGAGATCGAACGGTCACCGGTCAGGTCGATACGTAAATCGGGTAGGGGCTCCAGCATTACACGCAGGTTGATACGTTCATTCTGACGGAACATAAACGGCTGATTCAGCGTTGAGTCGATGGTCAGCCATCCGTGCTCGGCAGCTTTTACGGCAAAGTCGCGGTCCTGCCATCCGAAAAGGAAAGGAAGACCCGGAGCCATGCTTGATTGGATGTTCGGAATACCCCATTCACTGTCGCCCGAGAAACGGCCTGCACCAAACAACGAAGGTTCAGGTAAATAACCCGGTAAAATGGTGCTTCCGTTTTTGCTGTAGTTTACTGACAAGGTACGTACCCCGATCGCAATACGGGTAGTAAAGTCGAGTACGTCTTTCATAAACGACTGATCGCCTCTTTTCCCCGAAACCGTTAACATGGCCTGGTTGGCATTTGCCAAAGGCGTAAATTCAATGGTATTCGGGTCCAGGATGTTCACCTTGCCTGGAACCACTTTGCCTTTGGTATCGGTTACCAGTACTTTTATTTTCTTGGTGTTGAGTTTATGAGTGATTTTCTGTGCCTTGTCGGCCACCAATTTTACATTGCTGCTGAAAGTTTCTTCTTCTTTGCGCTGCAGGGGTTGATTGTCCTGCTGACGCCCTCCGCTGGTGTTGCGGTTCAGACTACCTCTGCTTCTTCCTGTTCTCCGGAATTTCTGGTCTACCTCCCTGAAATAAGGTACCTTATTAAACAGGGTTTGCATATTGGCATTTCCGGTGATGGTCATGTTCCGTGAGTTGGAGATTGTATTTCCAAGGTTGATGTCTTCGTTGGTCATTGGTCCGGCTATCCAGTCATAGGTTCCGGCATAACGTATGTTGGACGAAAGGAAACTAAGCGCTTTGATAGAGCGAAGTGGTACCTGGTAATTAACATTGAAATTGTGGTTATACAAAGTGGGGCGTCCCAGGTCCCAAAGATTGGTCAGTATCGAGTCGCGCTTCCATTCGTAATCGTCGTCGCGTTTGTTGATTCTTCCTTCCGGCTCATCAATACGTGAGGTTCCGCGCGATGAAAAATCAAACTTCAGCGAACGGGTTACATCGTAGCGAATATCGAGATAGCGGTTCCAAAGGAAGTCTTTCTCGAAAGTAGCCGGCAAAATCAGGTTCGGGTTGGTAATGTTTCTTGTTTGTGTTTCGTGGTAACGCCTGTATAAATCCGTCCGGTACGAGATCTGCGTTGGCAGCGGATAGAAATTAAAGTCGCCAATCAGTTTCAGCGGGCCCTTTTGCAAGAGTTTCACGTTGCGGAAAGGCTCAATCAGTTTCGAGCGGCTGCTGTAATTGTACGAGAACATGAAACGATGCGTTTTGTCCACATTGTATTCTGTGGTTACATTGTGTTTCGAGATTTCGTTGTACGAATAGGTTACCGCAAAGTTTTCCACATCCCATAAATGCGTTTTCTCCTTTTGCTTTTGGGGTTCTACCTTCACGTTGGTGAAGTTGATACTTTTTCGTTCCACTACATCCTGAACCAGGTTTTTGAGCGAATCCTTGGCGCTTCTGTTTTCCAGGCGTGCCATTGACTCGTCCAGCTCAATATCGGGTTCCAGCGGGTTGTACTTGGGATTTACAGTGCTTTTCGAATATCCGTAATACATGGGAAGTCTTACCCCTGCTTTTTCGGGGAAGAAACGTCCCCAGTCGATAGAGGCCGAAACATCAATGTCGTTTTGGTCTTCGAGCGAGCGGCTGTTTACGTTTTGATCAATGCTTCCAAATCCGGATGTGCGTTTTCTTCCGGCCACTGTCACGCTTCCCAGGTCAGCAAGCCGGGCCGAAACACGTGCATTGGCTGCCCATCCGCCTTCGTCGTCAAAATCGGTCAGGCGTAATTCGTTGGCCCATACTTCCACCGATTTCGGTCCAGTGTTAATTTGCCCGCGGCGGTTGCGTATCCCCATCATAAATACTTCCACATTTCCCAGGTTGGGGCTACCTTTCACTTTCACCCGGTTTCTACCACCGTTCCGATCAGGATCCGATTTCTCGTAGATGTCAGTAATTTTTATCGGTGAATTGACCACCCGCATCGCATCGTTACGATCGAGTTTCAGGTTGGTGAAAAGATCCAGCGGAATGTAAATGCGGTTTTGTTCGGGCCATACAGCTAAGCGGTCGATTTCCCGGTCATTGTTGTACCTGCCCTCCGGCGTCAGTTTTAGTGGGATTTCGTATTCGTAGTAGTTGTAGTTGTAGTCTGATCCCATTCGGATAAAGAAATAAAGCTCGCCATCTTTCAGGGATGAGCCTTCTATTTCTTCGGCGTGTACATCCAGTTTCAGGGTTTTGTAACGGCGAAAATCCATGTACAATGATTTGTAGGCCGCTCTTGAATCTCCCTGTTCCAGCTCTTCTGCTTTCAGCACAATTGATTGCTCATTTAGCTGGCGAAGTTGCGGATTAGCGGGGTCGATTACCCGCGAAATTCCGGGAGGAAGAACATAGTTTACCGGCTCGCGGCTTCCGTTTTCTTCAATGCTTACAGCCGATACTTCAAAATCAGTAGACATTGAGGGCGCTGCCAGTTCGTCGGTTAAATCACCGGTGTATCTTCTCCATTCTGCCCGAACCAGGTCGAGGGTGGCAAAACGCATGACGGTGGAGTCGCGGAAACCATGCATGAACATACGCATAAAGCGGATGGACTTGAAGTCGCTGATGTTTCCAACAACTTTATCAGGGGTGTTAACCGGAATCTTAAATTGGTACCAGCTTACTTCTTCCACTTTACCGTTCTTTAATTCCACCGGCCTGCTTCGTTTGTCGGCAATGTAATTCTGCCCAACCACCATGTCTTTTTTGCGGATACTTACCTTGTACTGGTAGTAGCGCTCGTATTCGTTTAAGGTATTGTCGTTGTTAATGTCTTCAATGTCTGGCAGTGTAGTGGCCGAAGTCGGGTAACTTTCCAGCGACATCTCAGCGGTGGGGGAGTTGCCATCGGGGCCATTGTAGTTTTTGTAACGTGCCAATATGGGTAGTTCCTGCTCGTCGTAATCGCTTCCCCTGTAGTAATGGAAGTTATCACTCGAAGGGTCGCTCATTGCCTTCACATAAACATCATCGTTCACCTTTAACTTTAGTTCTTCCAGGTATTGAGCAAAAAAGCTGCGCTCGTCGTCGTCACTTAATCCATCAAAACCAATGTCCTGGTATTGCCGCGAATTCGGGTTATTATCAAATGCGTTTACCAGCGATTGCAAAGTTGAAACCCGTCCCCAGATCGTCGTGTCCACATTGTTTATCAATTGCGAGGTTGGGAGCCCTTGTTCAAATCCTTTCCGGGAGTCTTTAAGGAAGTCTTCCGAAATATCACCCAGGTTAAAATACAGGTCACCACCCGGTTTTACTTCGAAAGTATCATACACAAAAGGGTCCATCAACCAGAATTCGATGTATTCGATATTGGCGGTTTCAAAGTCGCTGGTTTGAATGGCCCGCATTATACCACCCCAGCGTGTTTCCGGGTTTTTCAAACTACCGTCGGGATTTACCCCGGCTGCAACATTACTGTTTCCCGTATCGTAGTTGTAAGGTCCTCGTTCAGAAGGATAGAAGGCCAGATCCATTACCGGAATGTTGGTGGGCTCACCGGTAACAAATTCTTTTTCAGGGAAAAGTTCCTGCTCAAAAACTTCACGGACAAAGTGATTCGACTGTTGGTCGTGGTCGTTTTTGATGTGGTTGGGAGTGAGCGAGTTGTTACGCAGGAAAAGCGGGTCAATATTGTAAAACGCGAGCTTGGCACGGTTCATCCCGTATTCCAGCGATTCGATGGTTTTGCCTTCCGGGAACAAATCTTCCTGAAATTGCGGTGTACTGGCCAGCATCCATGCTTGTCTTGCCTTCAGACTGATGGGTGTTTTGGTGGCTTCAAAATCGTCGATGTAGGCCGCGCCTTTGATGGACTTGCTGCTTCCCGGAACCAGTTTGGCAAATTCACCCTCAAAATCGATGGACGACTTTGTGTTGGTGCTGTAAAACGGGAGCGCATCCAGTGCCTTGGTGATGAACATGCTTTCCGTATTGTAGCGGGCATCAAAACCATACATCAGGTTTGAGATGGGGTCCTCGCCGTAGTTTACCTTTTCGGTAAGCGGCCGTTCCTGCATGTACAATAAAGTGGCTCCAACATTGAAATTGTCAGAGAATGCGTAGTTGGCGTAGGTTCCCATCAGGGTTTTACGCTGCATGGTAAACAGGTCTTCGCTTTCGGTCGATACCTGGATGGGTGTTCCGGCTTCGAGCAATGCCTGGTTGATGATTTTTACCCGTCCCAATGTATAGTCAACGGTGTAATCAACATTTTCAGTAAGCACTTGCCCGCCGGCGGTGACTTTTACAGACCCCTGGGCCAGGTTAATGGATCCCAGCGATATATCGGAACTGGAAGATCCCTTGTAACTTCCCACCAGTTTGAATTTATTGTGCTCGGCATCCTGTTCCGCTTTCACCCTTGT
>JBKDZK010000163.1:0-5553 GCA_047971205.1 Draconibacterium sp. | reverse complement strand
TCCATGGTTCGGTAAACCGCTTCTGTCAGTTTATCCGGGTTGTTTTCCAGCAGCAGAAAACAGGTAAGAACATTAAAATTACACCACGGATTCCAGTTGTTGACCATGGTTTCTGGTGTTGCGTTGGTAGCCATCCACCAAAAGCTGCGGTTCATAAACGGATCGAGAATACGCGTCTGAAGATTCTCGCGAAGACGTTCCGGAATCAGTGGCTGAACTTTGGCCAGTTCATCTTTCAGAAAATAATAAGTCCAGGCAAAAAACGATCCCATGTCGCCGGCAGTCAGGTCAATAATATTTTCTTTATAGGAGGGTAGGGAAGTGTTTTCAGCCTGCTCGCGCGAAACATGGGCCGACAGCGCCCACGAAGTCATTTCGCAGCTGAGCCATATTCCGTTGGAGATCTGGTCCAGAAAGCGTCCTTTTCCTTCTGCCAGTTCTGCCAGTACCAAATCAGCCAGTGCTGAATTATTCCGGCCAAAGGGGCTTTGCATAATATCGCGCGACCCGCTTCGCTCAAATTCCAGGTAATCTGTAGCCGATACAACTTCCCATTCGTGGCTTAGGGCCTGTTCGCCCCG
Organism: Draconibacterium sp.; assembly: GCA_047971205.1. GTDB lineage: Bacteria > Bacteroidota > Bacteroidia > Bacteroidales > Prolixibacteraceae > Draconibacterium. Next base: position 4,972 of record JBKDZK010000163.1, on the reverse strand, counting down.
CTCAATGATTTCTTCTTTAACGCCCACGGTTAGTTTATCCCATCCCTGGCGGTCGTTGTAGGCCGGGTAACTGACCCATTTCTGATGGTTGATCAAGCAGGATTTTAACTGAGCCAAATCTGTCTTTTTCTGAAGCAGGTTGCGTTCCTGCCATCCAAATCCGTTGAATGATAGCACAAGTAACAATAACAGAAGATAGTGTCTCATTGTGGTTTATTTGTTTTTAATTGGTTTATAAATATATACATACTCAGGTAATAAATGCTTTGTCAGATATCGTGGTAAGCGGGTTTCATCCTGAAAACAGGTTTTTATTTCTACCTGTTGTCACGGCGAAGATTGTTGCTTGTCAGTGTTGAATCATCATTTTTTGTGTTGCAATCTTTTTCCCATCATTTATTTGAAGAAAATAGTAACAGGAAGCAAAGCGACCTCCAAGATTTATCTCCAGTTGATTTTCACCCGGATGTACATTTAAAATCCACCTTTTCTTTGGTTGCCCCGATGCATCCAGAATATCAATTGTTATTTCTGAATTTTCCACTGAATGGTAGTTTATGTGCAGCAGATCTTTTACCGGGTTGGGGTAAAAATCAAAATTTCGGGCAGAGTTCCCTTGTAGGAATATGGGAATGGAAGTTACTTCCGAATCATCATATTCAATCAATAGTTTGGGCTGATCCAACTGGTTGCTCTCTTCTTTGCTGTAAAAAGTTAAACTTGCTCCGCCGGCTGTCGACGAGTTTAACTGCAGGGAAATGGCTCCGTCAGCCAAATCGTTTTTCAGCTGAGTGGTAATGTCCCATTCCATTGTATGGCCGGAAGCCAGGCCTTGTGCACTGGCAATCACTGCCCCAATTGATGGCTGATTATCCCATGTCAGGGATTCTTCTGTCCACGAGTCGTTACTTACGTATTTTAAATCGAAAGCAACCGATTCGGCTTCGGTATTGGAGCTTTGAACTTTGAGTTGCAGTTTGGCTGACTTAATATTGCCGCTAACAGTACTCATCCCAAACTTAAAATATGCACGACGGACATAAGGTGTGGTAAGTCCTTCTTTAACTGTGATCTTTGTTTCGCTGCCGTGCGTTTTGGCGGTATCATTGTCAGCACCGTATACATAGCTGTCGTCCAGAGGCAGAATTGTAAGAAGTGTATCGGTTTGATTGTCTGGCAAGCCAACACCTTCGTACACCCGCACATAGTCAACGTAAGCGACATTGGGAAAAGTGCCGGTATGGGCGTTTCCATCACCCCAGCTGGCACCGGTTGATAAAATTATGTATTCCAGTGCATCGGAAACACCTTCGCCGGAATAAGTCGATTTAAGAACGCCGTCGAAATAGAATTTATAATAACCGGGGCCCCATTCAAGGCCATAGGTGTGGTAATTTCCATCATGTACCGAACCACCGGCGCTTTGCGCCCAGCTTTTGTGATCTGCGCCATATCCGTCCCAATGTAAGGCAATGTTGTATTTATCAGTAATGTAGGCAGACTCCAGAATGTCGATTTCAGCGCCATCGCTTCCGCCATTGCCAACATTGCCCATTGTTTTGCTTTGCAGCCAAAAGGCGGTATGGCAACCATCGGCAGTCGGTGCTGTTTTTATCGATGCTTTGTAATAGCCGTATTTTCTTTCGAACAGGTTAATGGAAGTAACAGCTGCCGCAAGCACCGTGTCAGTGTTTGTTGTTACCCGGGTGTTGGTTAATACCAGTTTCCCATCTGCCTGAGAGACATTGTCGTCTTCGTAGCGCCAGTAAATGGTATGCCCATCGTGGTTTCGCGTTGCGCGGTATCCTTCTCCGCGCGAAGCCCATTTGGTGGCATCAACAGTGGTTCCGTTAAATTCGTCCTGCCAGATTAATGACCAGTCTCCGGGTGGTACCTGGGCAGATGTAAAAATGCCTGCCAGAATAAAGGCGAATAAAACGCAATACTTCATTTGTTTGAATTTGTTAATTGATGAGGTAATCCGGTAATTTCCGGGAGAATTTACATGAAATAGAAGTGTTGTTCTGCCTGCCAAATATGTTCCATTCCGGTTTCCTGAAAAGATTTATTTCGTTTTTTTGGAATGCAGGAACCTGTTGAATACTAACTGATTTGTCAATATTGCTGGCTCAGAGAACATGAAAGTTAACGAAAGGCTTCCAATTGGAAGCCTTTCGAATAACACCTTAATAACCTGACTATTCCGGATAACCCGGGTTTTGTGTCAAATTCGGATTGATTTCTCTTTCCTGCTGTGGGATAGGCCACCATTTGTGGTAATCGAAATACTGGCAGGTAAGGATCGGTGAATCTGCAAAAGTACAGATGTCTCCGTTGGTTTTCATTCCCATCAACTTAAAGCCATCGTTTAGCTTCAGCCAGTCCCAACGTTTGAAACGGGCATACAACCAGCCTTCCATTGCCAGTTCACGAATGCTTTCGTTGCGTATGTTTTCGATCATTTCTTCTTTGGTAAGCGAACCAACTTCGTATAACGGAAGTTTGTCGGATGCTCTTGAACGAACCTCGTTGATGGCATCGTAAACCGAAGCATCGGTAATGGTTCCGCTAAGTGTTTCTGTTTTTGCCTCGGCATACATCAACAATACATCCGCTAAACGGAAAAGTATCCAGTTGTTGGGTGAGTCGTAAGCAATACCGCCATCGCCTTCTATAATGGTTTTGCGAACGGTCATGCCCGTGCGGCTGTGTGTGTATCCTGTAACTCCGTATGGATAAAGCATGTCTACATTGCCTTCACCGATAGTATGGGCTCCCGGACGAATGATTGTCCAGTCCAGACGTGGGTCGCGGCCTTCGAAATAGTTGTAAACTTCCAGTTGAATGCGGGCATCTTCAATGGTGTATTCCGGATTTTCATCGATGCGCTCGAATTTATCTACCAACCACAGCGATGGGTGAATCCAGGTCCATCCCCATGATGAGTGTGCACGGGTGGCATACATTTTATCAAAACAGTTACCGTCTTGCACAAACGAAATAAACTGGATATCGAAAATCACTTCTGAGTTGTTTTCATTCTGCATGTTAAACACATCAGGGAAACTGGGTTGCAAAGTATAAACATCGCTGTCGATAACGGCCTTTGCACTGATAGCAGCACCGGCAAAATCTTCTTCAAGCAGCTGAACTTTTGTTTTAAGTGTAAGGGCAGCACCTTTGGATGCACGGGCAATGTCGCTTCCCGAATAGCTTTCCGGAAGTGAGTTGATGGCTACATCCAAATCATCGTAAATTGCATTGATTATCTGCGCCTGCGGTGTACGTTCAACCATTGCTTCCGAAACATCCTGAATCTCGAGGATAAGCGGTACATCTCCGAAAATCAGCGTTAGCTGGTAGTAGTATAAAGCCCTCAGAAAAGAAGCTTCGCCTTTCATCCTGCTTTTGCGTCCTGCTTCGTTGTCGGCAAACGGAATCTCGTCGATGTGCATCAGAAAATCGTTGCAACGAACAACGCCTCTGTAGGCTGACGCCCATACCTCGGCCACAACCGCATTACTGGGGTCGAAGGTGCCGCTGGCAATCTGAAATCTTCCGCCGTCACGTGCATGAGCCAACGGCGTAAAGCAATCCATCATTCCCCAAAGTTCGTAACTCAGGTTTTTGCTTGTTCCAACGCATTGCAGCGCATCGTAACAGGCTTGTATCCCGGCTTCGGCATCGGCAGGCGAGAGCCAGAAAGTAGCTTCAGAAATTTTGTCCAGGGGTTGTTTGTCAAGCACATTTTCGCATGCCGCCAATAGCATTACTAAAACTGCCAATAGTGATATCTTGATCTTCATAGTTCTTTCCTCCCTTTGTTAAAATGTAATTTGTGTACCCAGTGAAATTGTTTTCTGCAGCGGATATTGTGTAATACCGGTTTCTGTTGCACTTCTCTCAGGATCGTAGCCATCGAATTTGGTGAATGTGAACAGGTTTTCGCCGCTTACATACAGGCGGATTCTGTCGACACCAAATGCCTTTGTGTTCGGAACGGTGTATCCCACTTGTACCGATTTTACACGCAGGAACGAAGCGTCCTGTTTCCAGAAAGTTGAGAACCTGTAGTTATCCTGGTGGCTGCCAATGTTTACGATACGTGGCAAGGTAGCTGTTTGCCAGGTTGTCTGATCTTCCGGGATGTAGCGATCGGTGAGCCATTCGGATGGAATTTGCCCACGGTCTCCGTTAACTCCCATCGGGAATATTCCAACGCCTTCGAGGTATGAATCGCGGCCGGCAACTCCCTGAAGAAGCGCATTGAAATCCAATCCTTTGTATGTCAAGCCCAGCGAAATTCCATAGGTGTATTTTGGAATGGTGTTCCCAATAATTTCGCGGTCGTTACTGTCGATTACTCCGTTGCCATCCAGGTCTTTGTATTTTAAGTCGCCGGGACGGGTTTGGTTGGTAATGAAGTAAGCTTTGTCGTTACCCGATAATTCTCTGGCTTTGGCATTTAATGCATCCAGCTCTTCCTGTGTGCGGATGATGCCTTCAGAAACATAACCGTACATCGACTGGTAAGGGTGTCCTTCCCAGGTTACAAAATTACCTCCTGAGCGTACTTCGCCCTGGTATTTGGTTACTTCGTTGTTTACGTTACTGATGTTAAAGCCGAGCGAGTAATTCAAATCGCCCAGGTTGTCCTGGTAGTTGGCGCTTAATTCCCATCCGTAGTTTTTTACCTCGGCCAGGTTTACCACCGGATTGGTTTTGTTACCCATAGTTTTGGGTATCTGCATACCGATCAGAATACCATCGGTTAAGCGGCTGTAGTATTCGGCTGTTACACTCAATTTCCCAAACAGGGTGGCATCAACACCAATGTTGCTGGTGGTGGTGCTTTCCCATACAATGTCCGAATTTACAACCGCAGTGGATGCAATACCCGAAGTTACACTACCACCCATCGTATAGTTTTGCCCGAGCGAGTAAACTGTTTGATAAGGATAATAATTCGGAT
>JBKDZK010000162.1:0-3262 GCA_047971205.1 Draconibacterium sp. | reverse complement strand
CGAAAAGCTATCCTGAGGATTATAAAGGGAAACTTTACCCGCCCGGTTTTACAGGTTCGCTGTACGGACGAAAATGGAGCCTTTATGAAGGAGGGATCAGAGAGCCGTTTTTTGTATATTGGAAAGGCCACTTTCCGGAAGGCAAATTAGATGACCAAACCATTGTTTCGGCGGTTGATGTTTTTCCAACAGTATGTTCCCTATTGGGAATAGAGTATCCGGAGAATCTTGATGGATCAGATAAAAGTGAAGCATTCTTTGGAAAGCCCATGCTAAAAGTGCCGCCTGTAATGTGGGAATACGGCAGTAACCAGGGTGGAACAATCTGGCCGGGCAACAAAGACTATAAATCGCCAAACCTGGCCATTCGTGATGGCGACTGGAAATTACTGATAAATGCAGATGGCACAAATGCCCAGCTTTTCAATTTAAAAAACGATCCGGGAGAAGCCGTTAATTTGGCAGAACAGGAACCCGGTTTGGTAAAAACACTATCGGAAAAATTGATTTCGTGGCGTAAATCAATGCCGGTGGAAATGGCTGTTAACTAGCGGTAAACATATTTTATCATAACGTTATGCTGAATTTATTTCGAAATCAACTGTACAAATAATGATGCTGAAATGGATTCAGCATGACGATACCAAAATTTGAATTAACCAGTGTGCTTGCCGAAAAAGATAAATACTCCCAGGGCTTTGTGCAATAAGTTGTAATACAGATGATTATATTGCTTGCTGTTTCGTTTTTAGTTCTTCAATAAAGGGGGTCAAATGGTCGATGTGTACGTGTTCCATAATTACAATCTTATACCATTTGGCGGCTCCATTATGTTGATCGGGTACAAGTCCGTATTTATGGGCCAGCTCGGGCTTGATGTGTTTCGCTCGGATGGTTACAATGTTGGAACTTGGGTGGCGATAGAAATCTATTCCGATGTCATTCAACTGTCGGCAGAGCCAGTTGGTGCGGTAATTAAGAATGTGGATTTTCTCAAACCAGTCGTGCGGGCCGTAGGTTTGCAGGATCATCCAAACGGCAATGGCATTGGCGCCCGAGCGACTTCCGATAAGTGTTGCATCCAGTCCGTGTACGTATTGTGCCTCGTTGGTAAACACATAATCGATAAGGCCTTTCCGGGCCACAAAAATACCTGTGCCAAACGGCACCTGTACCATTTTGTGGGCATCGAGTGTCACCGAAGTAATGTGCGGGTTTTTAAACGTCATCCGATCGTTGTCGGTACTGAAGGGATAAACAAAGCCTCCAAAGGCACCGTCGATATGAATTTTGAAATCAACACCGGCAGCCTCCAGCGTTTCCGAATAGATGGTAACATCGTCAACCGACCCAAACATGGTGGTCATCATGTTAGCTACCACAATAAAATATTTTTTACCACTTAAAATGGTTTTCGAAATGCTTGCTGTTACCTGTTGGCGGGTGATTTCGCGGGTGTCGTCGGTAACCGGAATCTGCACAAGATCCAGGTTCAACAGGTTGGCGGCTTTGTGCATCGAATAGTGCGAATCTTCGGAGCAGAGAATACAAATCTCATTGTACGAAGCCCCGTGGTTTCTTTTAAAAAGGTTCCGGTAGATCCATATGGCCTGAATGTTGGCCTCGGTGCCGCCCGAAGCTACATATCCGTCGTACTGTCCGGCCGGGCACAGTAAAATATCTTCCGCCACAATCCCGATCAGTTCCTTTTCCAGCTTTTGGGTACCGGCAAAAAAGGGCTCCGATTCGCCCATCGTATGGCAGCCAATGTGGTTGGGGTTGTCTACCATCGTTTTCAGAAAAGGCGCATTGTTCTGAAAAGCAGCGTCTCTGTTAAATACGGTTTCGTCGAGGTGGGAGGCCGGAATTCCCAGGATGGTTCGTTCGTGGTAATCGACGTTTTGATTCATCGCTTCATCCACACGTTGGTTGATTTCGTTTCGGGTTAGTTTTTTCCAGTAGTGCATATAAAATTATTTTTCAGCATGTAATCCCGACAAATGTACTTTTTGTCGATTTTTGATTCAATGATTTACACCGTAAAAATTGAATAAAATTACCTTGCTCCAGAAATGCAGGAAGGATTTTACACGGAAAATGCCCTTAAATTATAGTTCAAACCAGAAATGCATTGATTACTACCTTCATTTCGAAAGTAACTTTTATTTCACGCTGATTGCGCTGATTACCGCAAATTTTATTTCACCCCAATGGGTGATCTTTTCTGCGTAAATCTGCGTTGTCTGTGTGCCGGTAATTTCCGCTTGCCGAATGAAGGTATAAATCACTTCCAGTAGGCGTGGTTGTTTACTTGACTGCTTCAAAAAGCAATTTTACTTCAGGGTCTAATTCAATGTGGCGGATGTTTCCGCTTACCTGTAAAACTTGTTGGGTGGTTGAATCATAAACATCAATCCGGAAAGTATCAAACCCGCCATTTTCGTAGTGCAGTTTTAATTCAAGCGGAAAGCTAAACAAAGCTTGCTTTTGAGTTTGTTTGATGTTTATTTCGATGGTTTTTTCCGAGGTTTGTTGCCAGTTCCAGTCAATAAGCGGATGCCCGGCGTGTCGCAGCCATTGGGCAAAAAAGCTTTCGAGATTTTCACCCGAGGTTTCTTCCATCACTTTTCTGAAATCGGAAGTAAGTGCCGTTTGGTTTTGGTATTCACGGTAATAGTTTTTTAGTCCGGCAAAAAATATATCATCGCCCAGCTTGTGGCGCAGCATGTGTAAAAACCAACCGGCTTTTTGGTACGAGTTGGAATTCAGCAGCTGTATATATTCGGTAACGGTGGTATCAATGATCGGGGCAGGATGACGGTGAAAATATCCGATCACCCGCGCGCGGTCTTTTTGCAGTCCGTCCCGGAACATTTCTTCTCCGTAAAAGTGCTGGTTGTAAACATGCGTAAGGTAAGTGGCAAAACCTTCGCTAAGCCAAACGTGGTGCCAGCTTTCCTCGGTGGCCGAATTTCCGAACCATTGATGTGCCACCTCGTGTGCAAACAAGTCTTCCTGACTTTTGTCGGAGATGGCGCTGTTTTCGTTGTAAAAAATACAGCCGGCATTCTCCATTCCCCCATAACGTGTTTTGGATTGAACATGCGCCAGTTTTTCATATGAATAAGGTCCGATCAATGCCGAAAAGTATTCGAGTGCTTTTGTGCCGTAGCGGTAGTTGTGAAAACCCTTTTCCCGGTTTTCCTTAAATACCCACGAACTCACCGGGATCTGGTTCCAAATGGTATCGTTTCCTACGGCA
>JBKDZK010000161.1:0-2036 GCA_047971205.1 Draconibacterium sp. | reverse complement strand
TTTTGTTTGTCAGCCATTAAATTGTCAAGCATACGGTCTATGGAAATTTGCATTTCAGTATAAACCGAATCCAACGAACGACCGCTGTTTTCGATGAGCCAGAAATGACTTTCGATGGCATCTTTCAACAAACCGCTTTTGTATAGGCGGGAGTCGGTATAATCGAGCTTGCGGAATGCTTTTAATGTTTCGGGGATTTCTTCGGTTCGGTATTGGGCAATGGTAGCCACCGAACTTACCAATTTACGCAAAGGCAAGTAATAACTTACATAAGAACCAGTTGGTAAATTTGTCAAAAACAAACTGTCTTCCGCTTTTATGCGTTTCTTTTCGGTTTCAATGGCATGTTTGGGAACTTGCTGGGCAGAAAAAAGTGTATCGAACTTGTAAATTTTGGTCAGGTAATCCCATGCACCTAAGGTTTGCTCACGGTGTGGATGCTCAGAAGCATATTGGTCGAAAAGAAGGTTTTGCCTATCTTCAATTATTTCAATATTTTTAGCATCTTCCATACGTTTTTCTTTTATCATTACATTTTCATCTGTTAAGATTACAACGAATGGTTTATTGCTTTCCGATATGAGGTGAGCCATACCGTAATCTTTTTTAGTAAACGCTAATTTGAATTCACCTTTTTCGTTGGTCTGTGTACTATCAATGGTGTATGAGCCAAATCCTGCATAACCAACAAGCTTAATTTTTTGGTTTGAATTATCTGTTAAAACCCCTGTTATTTTGTTCTGAGAGTAAACAACCAAAACTGAAAAAAGTAATAGTGTTATAGTAATTGTTTTTCTCATCTATTTATTTTTACTTCTATATTTATTCTATTGATTTAAAAATCGATTGTTACACTCTTGTCTATAGTTGAATTACGAAAACTCCTTGTATAGAAGAACAAGGAGTTTTAAATCTGAGATTCTGTGGATTTTAATCTATTTTCTAAACGTGTAAAGAAAAATATTAGCCCTTAATACAACGTACAGAAATACCATATGCACGACTGTCTTTGTTTGTGTAGGCACTGCTGCTACCGAAATATACTTTTCTGTAACGTATCCCATCTACGGTACTTGACCAATAGTAGCCACTAGAGCCAACATCGCCAAGCGAACCATTACTGCCAAAGCGATGACCTGCTACGGACAATTTAAGCGGTGAGGCAAAAGCTCCTTTTGAATCTTGGCTAGCCCAACTGTTGCGTTCAGCTTCCCATTCGGCATTTGTTGGCACATGGTAACCATTCGGACAAGGATTGTTGGTGCCGTTTATGCCTTGCCACAGATGGTCATTTTGAGGATTACGCCAGTCGAAAGGGGAACCACTTATAGTTATAAAATCGCCCCCTGGTATATCACCCGTTGCTAATGCTGTTGTTGTTCCGGAAGTGCGTTTTTCGTGTCCGTCGGTTGCACGCCCCCATTGGTACAAATCGCCATAAGCCTTATCATCATTACTTTTTGTTGCAACCTGGGAAGCTCCTAAGTTACGATCCATCCAAATTTTTCCTGTTATTGGATTTTTAACATCTCCATCACCGGGTTCTATTGTTTTCCATGTTGGCACGCCTCCAACAAATGTCAAGACTTGTCCTTCTGAACCTGCTGCAACGTTAATCCATTTAGTACCGTTCCAGTATTGCATGTCGCCGGCTTGAGTGCCTGTGGGGACCGAGGGGTCGGCCTCGCTCGTCAAAAACCCGCTTACATCGGGGATTTCACTGCGCACCTGTGCTGTCGAATCGCCTAACGCGGCTTGGCTTGCCAGTTCGCTCAAGTCCTGGTCGCCTGTATTTGTGCCCGAAAGGTTGCCCAGGTTGGCGATGTCGGCGGCCGTAATGTTCGCTGCCTCGCTGCCGGAGTATGCCGGGTCGGCCTCGACAGCAACGGCAGCGGCAGGAAGTTTTACAAATCCGCCATTGCTCAAATAAATAGTGTCGTTGCTTATGCTTAATGCCTGAAGCTCGTTGCTTACCGAGCCGTCAACTTCTGTGGTAAGATAACCCGCATCGTTGGTAAATGAACTCACCGTTGTCG
>JBKDZK010000160.1:0-13454 GCA_047971205.1 Draconibacterium sp. | reverse complement strand
TAAAAGGAGTTGAATAATCCTTAATCACAAAATTTTCAGTCTGAGCCTTAGCGGTGAATGAGAGTACAAACAATAAAAATATGAGTTTTAGTTCGTTCATCAGATGTCTTGTTTAAGTTGTTATTATTTTTAACCTTGTTGCTAACGGTTGTGTTTACCACATTGTAACATGCACTCCATTAATGCCTAGTCGTTTAAGTCTTTGATATCTTCGTCTTTGCTTCTAAAAAACCAGTCATATTTGTGTTTCGTATTGGCAAGCGGAATGTTCAATGTATTGGGTAATTATTCGTTTTTGTTTTCTAAAATCAACATAATTTCTGATCGTTGTTGGCTGAGCATTAAAAAGAGTTTGAGGCCCGTACGCAGTTTGGGGTAGGGAGGAAGCACCAAAAGCTGCCGGAATGATTTTTTGCTTCGTTTTCGCTGGACAAAAGCCCGCCAATCAATTTTTCAGGACGTGGTGATTCACCATTGGCTTCCGGAAACCGCAGTGCAAGCTATGAGCTATGAGCCACGAGTCACTGGTCATAGGTTGTTTGTCATTTGTAATTTAAAACTCAATCTCATCAATCTTTCAGCCGATCAGTCCTTCAACCTCAATGCGAGCATGCAGAAATGCTTGAATGCGAGAATAAGGTACAAGCTACAAGCTATTAGCTACGAGTCACTGGCCATTGGATATTCATTATTTGTTATTGATTATTTGAAATTCAATCCTTCAGCCCATCAATCCTTCAGTCGATCAATCCCTACAACTAGGACTGCTCACCGATTGCAAACCAGCGCGAGCGGGTTGTGTAAAAGGGTAGCTGAACCAAAGAGAAACTGCTATTTCTTTTTTCTGCGTTTGGGTGGAGGCGCGTTGGCTTCGCGCATCAGTCGTTTCCAGTTGTAATCGGTGTCGGCGGTAAAGTCCAGCGTTTCCTGGTAGTCTCCTTTGTCGATTTCAAGAACGGTGATTTCTTTTTCCAGAAAGCCTTCAATTTCTTCCAGAATTTCTTTCTCCTCGTTGCTGCAAAACGAAACCGCCTGTCCTTTGTTTTTTCCCCGTCCGGTACGCCCAACGCGGTGCACGTAATTTTCAGGAACTTCGGGCAGGTCGTAATTCACCACAAAATCCACATTCGGAATATCGATCCCCCGCGCACTCACATCGGTGGCAATCAGCAAACGAGAAGCACCCGACTTAAAGTTGCTCATGGTTGCATTTCGCTCTTTTTGATCTTTGTCGCTGTGGATGGTTTCGGATTGGATCTTTACCCTTTCCATCGCCTTTTTCACTCTTTCGGCGCGCACTTTGGTTCGCACAAAAACCAGGATCTTTGCCTCCGGGTTTTCATTTACCAGTCTTTCGAGGAAGGCCCTTTTATCGTCCATTTCAATATAGGCAACTTTGTGGTCGATGTTTTTGGCTACCGGGTTTTTGGGCGAAATCTGTATGCGAATGGCGTTATTGACCAGCGAATAGGCCAGCTTTTTAATCTTCGGATTAATGGTGGCTGAGAAAAACAATGTTTGCCGTTTTTTGGGTAGAAAGCGGATCAGGTCGTTGATGTCTTTGATAAAGCCCAGATCGAGCATGTGATCGGCTTCGTCAAGGATCAGGATTTCTACATCCTGCAATTTCAGATGCCCCTGGCTCACCAGGTCAAAAAGCCGGCCGGGCGTGGCTACCACCACATCAACACCTTTTTGTATTTGACTGATCTGGGGATCTTGCTCCACACCGCCAATAAGCGCCATGGTTTTTATGTTCATGTTTTCAGCCAGGCCGTTAAAAACAGAACAAATCTGCCCGGCCAGTTCGTGGGTTGGAGCCATCACCAGGCATTTTACTCCCTGACTGTTTTTACTTTGTTGCAGTTTATGAAGCACCGGAATCACAAACGCAGCGGTTTTCCCGGTGCCGGTTTGTGCAATGGCCAGCACATCTTCCCCCTTTAAAATAGGCGGAATGGCTTTGTACTGAATGTCAGTCGGACGCCGCAATCCCTGCTTTCCCAGGTTTTGCTTAATGGGCTGTGCTATTGAATAATCCTCGAACTTCATGATCTGATTTTGCGACAAAGGTAGTTGAATCGTTTGTTCAAAAGCAAGGCTCCATCAATATTCTGACGATTTGGCGATTGTTTTACAAAGTAGCCCAAATTCGGGCCAGCGAAAACCCGGGTGCTTTTATGTCGAGATCAAGAAAATAGCCAAAGGGAGTTTGTGCGGTTGTGAAGCCGGCATTTTGAAGGCGTTTTTCGGCCAGGTCAAACAACTCTTTGGTAAATTCGATCGATGCCTTCGACTCGGAAAGATGCGCAAACGAATGAAGGATCACACTTTTGCAGTTGTTTTTGCGGGCGGTCCACTTCAGGTGGTTCACCAGCTTTTTCTCGCGGCTTGCCACGTCCTTTTCTTCGTCCGCCTCTTCCACCTGTATAAAGGCCAGAATGGAGTCAGTAAATGCTGCTCCATCTGTTATTTCTTCGGCTGTCTCCAGATTTTTTGTCCGGGGTGTGTACGAAAAGTGGTCGACATACATAACCAGTACCTTCATCCTGTTTTTCAGCTAAAGATAAAGGAAATGTAACAAAGCGGGTTATTCTTCCACGGCTTTGACCAGAAGTTCTTCGCTTAAGCGGGTAGTCCAGTCACAAAGTGCGGCAATTTGTTTGTCCGAAAGTTTGGCTTTGGGATGCATCAAAAGATACGATTTAAGCGGCATTTTCCGGTGTTCACTTTCCTGGCACATTTCCTCCAGTTTGGTGATCTGCGAAAAAACATCCATGTTTCCCCATTCCGAGAAATTCAATTCTTTTTTCCCCTCTTGAATGTGATTGGCCACCATCCACGAAACAGGTGAAACTGAATGGTACCAATGGTAGTTGGTATTGTTTGAATGGCAATCGAAACAGGAGTTTTTGAGAATTCCCGCCACATTTTCAGGAACAGAATGAAGCGTCAGAATATGGTTTTCCGACGCTTCACTGGTATTTTTTTCCGGTTGAAAAAACTGTGCGGCAACCAATGCCACCACGATCAGCAGAAAAAATATCCGAAGTATTTTTCGCATGTTACTTTGCTTTTACCAATGCTTTTGTTTCTTTTTTTGCCCAACTCAGCAGCACTTTCTTTTCGGTTTCCGATAATGCTTTGTCGGGGTATTTTTCCAAAAACTTTTTTGGCGGCATTTCGTTCTTTTCAAGGGTCTCTGAAATTTCTTTGTAGGTGCTGATCATTTTTACTTTGCTCAGCGTGTCCAGTTTTTTGAAGTCGAGTTCCTTTTTGGCGTCTTCGTTTCTGGAATCGGTGTTGTGGCAACCGATGCAGGATTTATCGACGATTGCTTTTACTTCGTCGGGCATAGGGCCAAAAGGTTGAACCGGATTTTTTTCGGTTTCGCCGGCAAACAGCGACAAACTAAACAGGGCCACAAACAAAAGAGAGAGGCTGGTTTTTGTTCTCATAAATGTAATTTTAAGTTTAATTTAGAGTTTGATTACTATAACACAAGTTGGCTTGCTTTTGTTGAAAAACGAATGAAGCGGATGACCACGAGTGTTTTTTGCGTATTTTTCGGTCGAAAATAAATATTTGCGGATGTTGAGAAGTGCCATTTTTCTTGCCGGAATAATAACCTTCCTGTTTTTTAATACACGTTTTGCTGCTGCCCAGGTTTCTGAAGGCGGCTATCCTTTGCAGGTCATTTCAACCAAAAGTGCGGTTGCCCAAAACATCGAAATGCCTGCGGTTGATCAAAGTGTAATTGATTCAATGATGGAAGAGAACTTGTCAAGTAAAGGCGAGCTAAAGGGCTTGCAGTTTGCTTATGGTTTTCATGTGCAACTGAGTCCTGACAACTCCGGCAACTGGTATCCGACAAATGCGGGTTATAATGTGTGGAAGCTTACCGTTAAATCGGAAGGTGCCCAATCGTTGTTCCTCATTTTTGATAAATTTCAGCTTCCGGATGGCGCCCGGTTGTTTTTGTACAACGAAAAAGAAGAGCATTACCAGGGAGCCTACACTTGGCGAAACAATAAAACATCGCGGAAATTTGCGGTTTCTCCGGTGGCCGGCGACGAGGTCACGATTCAATACGAAGTACCGCAAAAATTAGGGACCCCCAATAGCTTTGAGCTTGTACGGGTAAATCATGATTTTCTTGGGATCCTCAAATCCGACCGCCGCCCAACAGGAAAGGTGGCCGGTAGTTGTAACATTGATGTGAACTGCTTGGTAGCTGACAGGTTTGCTGAAATTAAGAATGCAGTTTGCCGGCTGATTGCACCTACAGAAGACGGGGCAGAGGTTTGTAGCGGTACACTTGTCAATAACACGGCAGAAGACGGAAAACCTTACATTTTATCGGCATCGCATTGTTACGATAAATGGGAATTTGCAGAAACTGCGGTTTATTCGTTTAATTATGAAAGCCCTTACTGTGCACCGCTCGACGGTGATCCGGGAAATTCGATTTCGGGTGCCGAAATGAAGGCGCAACATGACAGCCTGGATTTTGCTTTGGTTGAAATGTCGTTGATACCTCCGCCAACTTACCGGCCTTATTATGCCGGGTGGAGCCATTCCAGTATTCTGCCCGACTCAAGCGTAAGTATTCACCATCCGCAGGGCGACGTAAAAAAAATTGCGATTGATAATGATCCACCGACCAAAGCCAGTTTCAGAAGCGAATACATTCCTAATGCTTTTTTAAGAATAGCTGATTGGGAGGAAGGAGTTACTGAAAGTGGTTCTTCGGGAGGAGGACTTTTTAACCCAAACGGACTGTTAATCGGAACCTTAACCGGAGGGCAGGCAATGTGCAGTAAACCAGTGAACGACTATTTTGCAAGTTTTGCTGTTTACTGGGACTATTGTTCGGATTCTTCCCGGCAGGTAAAATACTGGCTCGACCCATTGAACAAAAATGTTTCGATCCTCGACGGGAAGCAGTTTAACTCGGGAGAAAATCTTTGCGGAGCTTTTACCAACCTGACTGACAATGATGAACATACCAACATCCGAATTACTTCGGGTGGTAGCTTTGCCGGATACTGGGGAGGAACCAACAGTGTCGGGATCACCGAAATCGTTGAACAGTTCTCTGTTTCCGGTAACGAAACCGTCAAGGGTGTTTCGCTGGGAGTCGGAAAAATTGTAAAGAAAGCAGTAGGAGCCAGCTCAATTACCGTAAAAGTGTACGAGGGAACCGATGCTCCCAAAAATGTTCTCTACAGTAAAAGTGTAAACATTTTAGCTCTGGCAAAAGATGCGATGAATTACATTCCTTTTGACACGGATGTGGAGCCCGTGGGAACTTTTTTTGTCGGTTTTGATATTAGCAACGTACAGGCGCAGGATACATTTGTGCTGTATCAATCGTTGCGGAATTCAGGCGAAGAGAATAACTTTTTCTACAAAAGAGCGGGTGACTGGTACAACTTCGAAAGCAATGACCAGGGCGCAATTACCAGTGTGATGGAACTGATCGCCTGTAATTTCGACCAGGTGACTGACACGCCCATTGTAAAAGTACCGGCTGCTGTTTGGCTGTATCCAAACCCGGTAAATTCGGTGCTTAATGTTGTTTCTGATCAGGAAATAGTGATTGAAACCGTGGCTGTTTACAACGTGCTGGGGCAGGAAATAAATGTGCCCCTACTAAGTGTGGGAGAGAAGAATGTGCAGATCGACCTGTCGGGAAACACTCCCGGAACATATATCATCCGTTTTAATTACAACGATACATTTGTTACACGGAAATTCTCGGTTTTGTAAAACCTGCGCGTATCAGGTAAAACGCGTTTGCTGGTTGGTCCAGAGAATGATCAATTTAAGGAATCGGCCATTAATTGCTTTAGCTGATCGATGTCTAATTTCTTGGCGATAATTTTTTTGTCGTGATCGAGAATGTACACTCCGGGTGTTTTTCTTGCATCGTATAAAACCTTGAAGCGGGAGGTGTGGTGTTCGTCCCATACATTGATCCAATCGAACATGTTGTGTTCGACCAAAAAATCGGACCATTCTTCTCGTTTGTCCATCGAATAAATCGCAAACACTTCCAGTCCCTTGTCTTTGTTGGGTAGAAAAACTTCGTTGTACAATTGCGGAACAAACACTTTGCAATGGCCGCAGTGGGGCTCGTAGATCACCAAAACAGTTATTTTGGCTTCAACCTGGTGAAGGTTGATGTATTCTCCTTCATAACTTTCGAGGGTGAGATCGGGCGCAGTTTTTCCAAGCAGGTTATTTTTCATGAACAACACATTTTCCCGTACCTTTTCGATGGTAGATTCCGAAGCCCAGAACGCCTTCCCGTTGAGGTAGTAATCGTTGGCCAGATCCACAAACAGGGCATCCATGCCTAGAATATTGCTGTTGATGGCAGAATTCAGAAAATACGAAGCTGCGTACTGGAAAATGCGCGGATTGGGCTCAACCTCGTCCAGGAAACGGTAAACATAGGGTTTTACCGAATCATAGCTGGGGTATAAAACCTTGGTAAACCAGGTTTCGAGTTTGGGCTTGTAAAACGGGGAAAGAAGCATCCGTTCGTCGGTATAATCAAAATTATCCCAGTAATGCTCCAACTGGTAGCGAAACTGCGCCAGTAACAGCAAGGAATCGTTTTGTTGAATTTCAAGCGGTAAGGTAGAAGTGGCCAGTCGGGGAACTTCGTTGGCAACCAGAAATTTGTACAGAAATGAACCGGGGAGTTGTTGATTTATTTTTTCCCGGTAGTCTCTCATCTCGCTGTTTAAATCCTGTAATTCTTTTTGAATTTCCTTTTTTTCACTTTCTTTCGCTTTTTTTAAGCGCTCGTTTAGCTGACTGCTTCTGGTTTTCAGGTTTTCTAAAAAGGCCAAATAATCCACAAAGGCTTCTGCCTCCTCCGAGCCTTTTATTTTCATTTCTCCTGAAGTGGTGCCTGCATTGTACAGGTGAAATTGCTGGTCGGCTCCCAGCAGAAAATCAAAATGCTGCTGTTCGTCGATCAGTATTTTATACAATCCCTGAGTTAGTAAGGAGTCGCCTGCGAATACGCCGTAGCCTTTGTTGTCGAGCAGGGTGGTGTCGGCAGCGTACAGTTTGTCGAGATAATGATAGGCCAGCCTGATTTGCTTCCCGGCCTGGTTGGGTAATTCAACTTCAATCCTGTATTCCTGTGCCAGTAAAATCTTTACAGGAAACAAAAGCAGTAGGATTACTAAATATCTGCTCATTCGTTGATGATTGTTTTAATCAGTTCAGCGCTGTTGTACTCGTTGGTAAATTTCTTCAGTTTCCGAACGCGTTGTTCGACCATTTCGGCAGTGAATTCCTGGTTCGAAAGGTCTCTTATGGCGTTTATAAACTCACTGGCAGTATAGACAATTTCGCACAAATCGGCCAGCGCGGTATGTTTTACCATTGTGTTGTTGGCCAGTACAAACCTTGACGAGAACAGCGATATCAGTAGCTTAAGCTTTAGCCCGGTGTCCTGGAAGGTGGGCAGTACACAGCCCTGTGCATTTTTTAGCAGTTCGTACATTTTTTCTTCCGACGGATTGGCAATCAGTTCCACGTTTTCGAGTTTGTTGGCCCTGTTTTCAATGTCCTTTTCCGGATTCTTACCGGCAATGATCAGTTTCGTGTCCAGGTGGTTAAAAACTTCGTACAGCAGGAACCGGACAGCTTTCTGGTTTTCTTCTACCGACAGGTTTCCATGGTACAGAAAGTACGATCCTTTTCCCGGCTCCACGGTAATGTTATCAAAGGGGTGAAAAGCCGGTATGCACAGCGTTTTTCCGTATTTATTTTCGAAATACCTTTGATCGTCGAATATAATGCTGATGATTTGTGACGCGTGTTTCAGCACCCGCTCGTATCGTTTTAGTTTACGGCTTTCCATTCCGTAATAAATTCGCCTGAAAAAATCGACGGATGCATCGTGCAGTCCCTTGTAATAGTCGTGTTCGATGTTGTGCATACGCACAAGTTTACGTCGTTCCCTCAGTTTTCGTGCGTTTAAGTAGTAGCACGAATGCAGGCCCTCGAACAAAATCGGGTAATTGTTGGCAGACAGGTTTTTTAACAGCTGCTTATTCTTTCGGGTTATCACAATATACGGAAGCCGCGAAAAAAGAAAACGGATGCCTTTTTGCCTTTTGTAGTAAATTACTTTTTGACAGTACTTCTCCAGTTCAGGTTGTTCACTTTTATTGTACTTAAAACAGTGGAGAATGATTTGAACACCATTCGCATGAAGCGCTTTTAACTTGTAAAAGATGTCGATGCTGCCCCCGTAATCAGCCGGATATGGAATATCGAACGCAACAATATTGATACTAATTTCTGCCATCGCGACACAAATGTAATCAAACAAAGATGTATTCCAAAAATACAAGGGGAACGGGGTTTTTTAACCTAATAACATATTTATGAGATAGTTCAAAAAACTAAATTCGTTTTCGCTTTTTCTGTGCGATTAATCTTTTTTAGGATCACCTTCCCGCTGATCGCGGTATTTCCGGAACATGTACATCCTGAATTCGCCCTCGGCTTTGTACATCTTCAACACTTTTTGCGGAGGAAGAATTTTCAGAAATTGCTCATTGTATTTGGTGGCAAGCGTTCCTTCTTCGTCCATTTTCTGGGCAAATTCGCGGGTAAGCTTTATGATTTCTTTATCGGACATGGTTTCAGCAGCATCGCGCACTTGTTTTTCAAGCTCGCGGCGAGCCATTTGTGCGTCCATTCTTTCTTTCTCCATTTTGTTGTACACAGGCCAAAAGCTCTGGGCTTCTTCCGGTGTCAGATCGAGTTTGTCTGTTAAAAAAGAGACTTTCTCGGCCCTGAATTTTTCCCACCTGTCCGATTTGTCGTGTTGGGCAAGCACCACAACCGACTGCACAAGAAACAGGAGGGTAAGGCTTACGATATATAGCGTCTTATTTATCATACTATTTATTTGTTAGATTTTCATAAAGTTCATAGTCGCTGAAATTGGCACTTACATAAAGAGCCAGTTCATCGTTCGTAAATTCATCTTCCGATTCGGTATCATTCAGCAGTGCAACAAACGATTCTTCATCAATTTTTTCAATGATATTCAGAAAACCTGCATCGCTTGTATCGCTTATCTGCGCAACCTGGTTTATTTCCTTAGGCATAAATAAACGCAAGGGAACGTAAACCAGCATAACCACCACAGCAAAACTTGCAGCCAGTCCTAAGGCTGGTTTTAGCAACTGGAAGATTCGTGATTTTTGGGGAGCGGCGGATTGTGCTTCTGCGGCCATCCTGGTATGAAGACGGGCAGAAAAATCATCGAAATACTGATCGGGAGTTCCAAACGGATTCTCCTTTTTTATTTCTGACAATTTTGGCGCGTTATTTTTCATTTCATCCATCATCCCTCATTTTGTTATATTGACTGTCCATTCTTAAAAAGGTTTAACACGGTCCTTTAATCATTGTTCTTCAAAAATTCCTCTACTTTTTTTACGGCATGGTGGTACGATGCTTTTAGCGCACCCACCGAAGTGTCCAGAATTTCGGCCATGTCATCGTATTTCATTTCATCAAAATATTTCATATTAAAAACCAATCGTTGTTTTTCCGGAAGGCGTACGATTGCCTCCTGCAGTTTTAACTGAATCTTATCCCCTTCGAAGTAAGGATCTGATGCTAGGTTTTCAAGCAGGTACTCGCTTTCTTCGTTTAGCGTTAACAGGCTTTTCCTTTTTTTTGAATTAAGAAATGTAATTGATTCGTTGGTGGCGATCCGGTAAAGCCAGGTAAACAAACTGGATTCTTCCCTGAATGTGTCGATGTTGCGCCATACTTTCATAAAGGTATTTTGCAGCACATCGTCGGCATCGTCATGGTTTAAAACAATCTTCCGGATGTGCCAGTACAGGCGTTCCTGGTATGTTTTTACCAGCATATGAAAAGCAAGATTCCTCTTGTTTTCGTCTTTCAGGTCTGCGATAATATGTTGATCGTTATCCGGCATAATACAACTTCCACTATGACACGGTTTGCCGGGGAAGGTTTAATGATTTAAATACTAAAATTAAGTCCTTCCTCCCTGAGCTGGTGGTAAATTTCCAGATCGAAGGAATAAAGTTTGGCGGCACGGTGGGCAACATTGGATTGTTTTTCGCCGGTATCGACCAGTAAACCCATGTTTTGTATTTTTTTTCTGAAATTCCGGGTGTCCAGCTTTTTATCCAGAATTACCTCGTAAAGTGTCTGTAATTCCGTCAGGGTAAATTTATCTGGCAACATATGAAACCCAACCGGGTGGTATTTTACTTCTTCGCGGAGTGTTTTTAGCGCTTTCAGTATAATTTCCTTAACGTCGAAGATTACTTCGGGCAGCTGGTCAATATCGAACCATCTCACTGCTTTTGCGATGGGAGATAGCTCAAGGTCGTGGTATTCAGGATTGATGAGCGCATAATAAGCAACGGTTAAAACCCGCATGTGCGGAATTCTGCCCGCGTCTCCAAAGGTTTTGAATTGTTTCAGGTAAATACCTTTTAAGCCGGTGGCAACCTCCAGTATTTTTTTGGCATACACATCCAGGTCTTCTTCAACCGGTAAATGTGTTCCGATCAAGCCCCAGTATTTATCCGATTTTAACGCAGGGTTTTTTTCAAAGATCTCTTTTAGCTGTTGATACTCCTCCTTGGATATTAAATATTTCTCCAGTAATTCCGGTTCTGCCTGCCACAGTAACACATTCAATTTATTGTCCTTAAATCCAAAGATTACACAGTCGATCGAAAGGTTTTTGAGTATCATAGGCTTGATGTTTCCGCAAATGTAGCGAATCGCTACGTTTTATTCAATGTTTAATTTTTAATTATGCTGTATTAACAACAATAAGCTTGTTGCTTCGGTATTCCTGCAATAGGTATTTAAAATCAAAAAAAAATTACCTTTGCAGCGCAAATTTTTAATCGAGTAGAATGGCTTTGAAATGTGGAATCGTTGGTTTGCCAAACGTGGGGAAATCAACTTTGTTTAATTGTTTGTCGAGTGCAAAAGCTCAGTCGGCAAATTTTCCTTTTTGTACGATAGAACCCAATGTTGGCGTAATTACGGTTCCGGATGAGAGATTAACAAAATTGGAGTCGTTGGTAAAGCCGCAGCGCGTGGTGCCAACAACGGTTGAGATTGTTGATATTGCCGGGTTGGTGAAGGGTGCCAGTAAAGGCGAAGGTTTGGGAAACAAATTCCTGGGAAACATTCGCGAAACCGATGCTATTATTCATGTACTGCGGTGCTTCGAGAACGACAACATCACACATGTTGACGGAAACATTGACCCGGTGCGCGACAAGGAAACCATTGATATTGAGTTGCAGTTAAAAGACCTGGAAACTGTTGAAAGCCGGATTGCCAAAGTGGAAAAACAGGCCAAAACGGGTAACGACCAGGAAGCTAAACGACTGTACCGCATTCTTTCTACCTACAAAGATGTTTTAATCCAGGGGAAATCGGCACGTACGGTTGAGGTGGACCCCGCAGATGAGGCCCTGGTAAAAGGCTTGCAGCTGCTGACCAATAAGCCGATTCTGTACGTTTGTAACGTGGATGAACCTTCGGTGTTGAAAGGGAATAAGCATGTGGATACGGTAAAAGAAGCGATTAAAGATGAAAATGCAGAAATGCTGATGATTGCTGCTGCCACCGAAGCGGATATTGCCGAGCTGGAAGATTACGAAGAACGTCAGATGTTTTTGGACGACCTGGGCTTGAAAGAATCGGGTGTTAGCAAACTGATCCGTGCTGCGTACAAATTGCTTCAGTTGGAGACTTACTTTACCGCCGGTGTAAAAGAGGTGCGTGCCTGGACATTCAAAAGAGGATGCAAAGCGCCACAGGCTGCCGGGGTTATCCACTCCGATTTTGAAAAAGGATTTATCCGGGCCGAGGTGATCGGTTACAACGATTTCATTACTTTGGGTTCTGAACAGGCCTGTAAGGAAGCCGGTAAAATGTCGATCGAAGGAAAGGAATATGTGGTGCAGGATGGAGATATCATGCACTTCCGCTTCAACGTTTAAGAAACAGAAGTTACAACATACTATTCAGTAGGGTTGGTTGCTAGCAGTGGCCAGCCCTTTTTGTTTGTCTTTTTTCTGAAAAATTATGTTAGACTTAAATCGTACCTCCATGTCTTAATTGCGAAATTTTTTTATATTGTGGGAAGGGTAGTAAAGGTCTAACATTTATGGAAGAATTTCACATTAACATTTTAAATATTGCCGCTGTTTTGCTTTCAGCATACATGGGCGGCTTGCTGATACGCAAAATCGGGTATCCGGCTATTTTGGGAGAATTGCTGATCGGGATCATCCTTGGCCCCAGTATGCTGGGCTTTTTGGAATATACGGAGTCAATCAAGGTTTTGTCGGAGATCGGGATCATTTTGCTGATGGTTTACATTGGCATGGAAATCGATTTTCATGATTTGAAAAAAGCATCCTGGCCCGGATTGCTGGCTGCCATTGGTGGGTTTTTTGTCCCTTTTGTGCTGGGGTATTACACCATTGTTGCTTATGGCGGAACTCCCATTTCAGGGCTGTTTGTGGCCATTGCCATCGGGGTTACTTCGCTGGCAACCAAAAGTCGTATCCTGATTGATTTAAAGTTGCTGAATACCCGCATTGCCTATGTGCTGATGGCAGGTGCTTTAATTTCGGATACACTGGCGCTGGTGATATTTTCGGGCATCACAAATTTTGCAGAAACCAATGTGGTCAGCATAAAAGAGCTGTTGATTATCAGTTCGAAAATACTGGCATTCTTTGGGGTGACCATTGCAGTCGGATCGTTTTTACTTCCACGTCTGGGAACCTATATTTCAAAATCGAAGATCAACAACAGCACTACGTTTTTTACGCTTATTCTGATTGTTACATTCGGGTATTGCGAACTCGCCGAACTGGCAGGGATGCACAGTATTTTGGGAGCCTTTATGGCCGGGTTGTTTTTGAAGGGGAATCTTTTCCCGAAAAATGTTTCCAAAGAATTAAACAAAGCCTTTTACGATGTTTCCATTGGTTTTATGGCGCCTGTCTTTTTTGTGTCGGCCGGTTTTTTTGTAGACGTGTCTGTGTTTAAGACCGACCTTGGTTTATTGCTGCTGATTACCGGCCTGGCAATTGTCGGAAAGATTGTTGGCACGGCGTTGTTTTATCTGCCTTCGAAAAATGGCTGGCGCGAAGGCCTGACAATCGGGACCGGAATGAACGGCAGGGGAGCGGTCGAGATCATTATTGCCGAGATAGGTTTGGGAATGGGGATCATCGACAAAACCATTTTCTCCATCCTGGTATTTATGGCCATATTTACCACGCTCACGGTTCCTGTTTTACTGAGCTGGACAACAAAGTGGCTGCGCAAACGGGGAGAACTGGTGTACATGGATCAGCGCAACGGAGTGTTAATTCTGGGCGTGA
>JBKDZK010000159.1:0-3228 GCA_047971205.1 Draconibacterium sp. | reverse complement strand
AATCGGGAAAACATCTGCTGGCGCACGAGCTGACACACACGGTTCAGCAGGGAGCCTCCGTTCAACGCAAAATGATTCAGAAGCAGGAAAACGATACAACAGTTGAAAATCCAGAAGATATACTAAAGAAATTTTACCTTCCCGCAGTAAAAGCCCGGCATTTATCGCTTTATCAAACCTGGGCATCGCAGGGGAAACTGAAACGTTTTCAGGGCTACAGCCGGGGAAGACCAAATCAAATCAGCGTCTGGAAAAATCATTTCTGGGATAAGATGCAAAACACAGAAAGGCTCGGGCTTCATGAAGAGTTTTCTGGCGTTAAAAAGATAAAAACTCCGGGAGATAAAGAAATACGGGGAAGGCGGGCGACTTTGTTAAAGAAGCTCACCATTGCCAATTGGGACAAACGTGGCCAGGTGCTCGAAAATACATTGGAAGTTGACCACATTGTTGAACTTCAAACCGGAGGCTGGCCCAATTCAACCACGCCCAACGAAATTGAAAACATGGAGCTGCTCGATAAAAGCTCCAATGCCACCGCGGGGGCAAAAACCAAGTCGAATATTGTGGCTATTGTCCGAAACTATCTGGAAGCTTCCGGCGAATCGAATACTCAATCCGATGCCGAAACGTATATGGCGGCCAATACCATTAATTTTGAACAGGTGGAGCTTGGGCAGGGTGATTTTGCCGGACAAGGAGGGGAGAGCCAATATTGGACCCGGGAAGAAATTGAGCAGGGCTTGCATTTGAACGATTTGGAGGATCTGGGAAATATCGGCGAACCGGGATCGCCCACTGAATTTGCCTTGATGACGCCCGACGACGGCTACCTAATGGAATTATTTCCGCACGAAGAAAATAGTTTATCGATTCAGTTAGGACCCGATAATGCCAAAAGCAAAGCGGTGGCCGGTATGAAAATCTCAAACATTTCACTCAATTCCGGATATGATGCAATTGCCGCTGATCTACCCATGGGGCAAATTACTGCGAACTGGGATCTTCCTTCCGATTTTAATGCCCCGGAAGGACCCTTTACTATTTCTGTAAAAAAATCGACTAGCCAGTATGCCGGGAAAGTAGGCGATGTACCATCAATGGGGATGGATTTTGAATACTTGAGCCCCATCGAGCTATCCGGCGAATTTGGAATTAATGAGGATGGTTTTTTTGCTGAAGGAAGACTGACACCTTCTGTTGAATTTTTACGGGGAGCCGCATTGGTGGTTGGAGTGCGGGGATCAGAGGCCTATTTTGCAGCCGAGTATTCTCCTTCCGATCTGAATATTCCGGTGCCGGGATTAAGCATTGATAGTTCCAGTTTGTCGGTTGGTTACAGTACCGTTGACGGATTTGGAGTAGATGGAAGTATTGAATTTCAGATGGACCCGATCGGAAGCGGTGCCATTGAAGCTGGTTTTAATCAGGAGAATGGCTTGAGACTGCGAGGCGATATTACTTTCGACGAACGACTTTTTGGTCGGAGTGAGGCCAGTGCCAGAATGGCTTATGAAAATGGTTTGTGGAGTATTGGCGGTACCTTAACGATTCCCCGAAACAAAGTACCGGGAGTAAAAACAGCCACTATAAGCGTTGATTTTTCGGAAGAATCGGGGTTATCTGCCACCGGTGATGCGGAACTCGATATTCCGGGAATTGAACAGGGAACCTTGTCGATCAACTATGGTGATGAAGGCTTTTCGATTTCCGGCGATTTTAACCTGAGTTCTGAAATCCCCGGTATACAGGGCGGTTCAGTGTCTGCCCGCGTGAGTAAACAGGAAGGTGCAGAAGGTTATGACATTATGATTTCCGGCACAGCTCAGCCGGATATTCCCGGAATCGACTCAACGCTAACCGTTAGGCACGAGAATGGTGCACTTACCATTGAAGGACAGGCAGCCTACGAACGCGGAATGCTTAGCGGAAATGTGCGTGTTGGCGCAACCAACCGAGCCATTGGAGAAGACGGTCAGCCGACAGGTGAGCCCGATGATACCATGCGGGTTTACGGTGGCGGCGATCTCACGCTGCAACTTACGCCATGGCTGGAAGCAACTGCCGGTGTTCAGTTTTTGCCCAACGGCGAGATGGAAGTAACCGGCCGAATTGGTTTGCCCAGTGCGGTGGATGTTTTTGACCGGCGCGAATTCTGCAGAAGCCTGTTTACAGTGCCAACAGTCGAGATTCCGATTTTTGCCATTCCGCTGGGACCCCGCAGTATTGGTTTGGTGGCACAAATAAGTGGCGGACTCGATTTCTCCGCCGGTTTTGGCCCGGGGCAATTGCGTGAAGTGTATGCCGAGGTTACCTACAATCCGGATCGGGAAGATGAAACAGAAATTCATGGTCACGGCGAGTTTGCTATTCCTGCGGATGCCGGACTTACACTCCGTGGTGATCTTGGACTGGGAGTGAGCATTGCCATTGCCAGTTTGTCGGGAGGTATCGAACTGGCCGGAACACTTGGTTTGGAAGGCGAAGCATCGGCCATGGTTGATTTGTCGTGGAGCCCGCAAACAGGCGTGGTGCTCGATGCGGAAGGACGAATCACGGTGAACCCAAAATTTGTGTTCGATGTAAATGCCTTTGCCCGCGCCAGCCTTGGTATTGGCTGGTTCTCTATTTCCGAAACCTGGCGATACAACCTGGCCTCGTTTAGCTGGGGACCCGATATTCAGTTTGGATTGGTGTTCCCGGTTCATTACCAGGAAGATCAGCCTTTTGATATTTCATTTGACGATATTGAAGTGATCTATCCGGATTTGGATGTGATTGACATGGCTAAAGGATTGGCACGCGACGTAAAAGATGACATTTTTGATTAATGATTTAGATATGAACAAACTTATAGAATTAAATAATCAGGGAGTTTCACACTTTCTAAACCAGCGGTTTAAAGAAGCGGAAGATTTATATAACAAAGTGCTGGAAATAGATGAACACAATGCCACAGCATTGAATAACCTGGGACTACTGTATCATCAGCAAAAGCATTATGACAATGCTGAGAAAAGCTTTGAAGAGGCGATTGAAGCCAATCCAAGACCTTCCTATTTTCTCAACCTTGCGAATGTGCAGGTATTCCTGAAAAAATGGGCAACGGCTGAAAAAAATTATATCAAAGCCTGTGAGCTGGATCCCAAAAACGTGAAAGCTAGAATTAGTCTGGCTCGTTTTTACGAAGCGCAACGATTGTTGTCGAAAGCTGCTGATGTTTGGTTC
>JBKDZK010000158.1:0-3362 GCA_047971205.1 Draconibacterium sp. | reverse complement strand
TGGAAGAAGATAACTGGGTTGCGGCAGCCGAATTTGCCGATAGCGTAGGAGCCGATATTATCAACTCTTCGCTGGGATACTGCACGTTTGACGATCCCCAGACCAATCATATTTATGCCGACATGGACGGTAAAACAACCCGCGTTACAAAAGCGGCCAATGTTGCAGCTTCGAGAGGGATGCTTGTGTTCTCCAGTGCGGGAAATGAACGGGACATAAGTTGGTTTCGTATCGTTGCGCCTTCGGATGGTACAGGCGTGATCGGAGTGGGAGCGGTTGATAGAAACCTATATCCGGCTTCTTTTTCTTCGGCAGGGCCCGCAGCTGATGGTGCCATAAAACCCAACCTGGCTGCTTTGGGATACCGGTCGATTGTACAGCTTTCAAACGGAGCGATTGGACAAAATAACGGAACCTCGTTTTCATCTCCCATTTTGGCCGGAATGGCGGCGTGTTTGTGGCAGCGGTACCCTGACAAATCTGCCATTGAGATCAAAGATGCGTTGGAGAAATCCGGAAGTAAGTACTTCTCGCCCGATTCGCTGGTTGGTTATGGTATTCCGAATATGCGTACCGCTTCGTGCATTCTGGATCCCTTGTCGATACCTGTTTTCGAAACAAATACCCGCTGGAAGGTGTTTCCCAATCCGGTGTCAGATTACCTGGTGTTGGAGCAGAATAGAATGTTCTCGTCAAGCGAAGTTCAGCTTGATTTATATACCATGGATGGCCGGTTGAAAAAACAATGGGTGTATCCGGGGGCGCAAAGAATCGAAGTAAACAACTGGGGCGCTATTGAAAACGGCTTATACATTTTAAGGATCAGAACAGCGACCGAAACTGCAACGGTGAAAGTCAACAAAATAAAATAGATGAACCAGAAGCTCACGTTAACAGAACTAAATGAACGTATCAAGGATGCCTTGCTCAGTGCATTTCCGGGAACGGTTTGGGTAGTGGCCGAGGTAAGTGAGCTAAAGGAAAACCGCAGCGGGCATTGTTACCTGGAATTGGTTGAAAAAGAAGGAAACACCATTACGGCACGTTCTCGGGCCACCATTTGGTCGTACACCTACCGCATGTTAAAGCCTTATTTTGAAACCACTACCGGCCAGCTTTTTACCCACGGAATAAAAATCCTGGTTCAGGCAGCGGTGGAATACCATCCTGCCTACGGTTTGAGCCTGAACATCCGCGATATTGATCCTACCTACACGGTTGGCGATATGGCCTTGCAGCGAAAACAAATCATTGAGCGTTTGCAGCAGGAAGGTGTTTTTGAGATGAACAAGGAACTGGAGTTACCACTGGTTCCTCAGAAAATTGCGGTAATTTCTTCGGCCACAGCCGCCGGTTATCAGGATTTTATGAATCAGCTCGAAAGCAATGAGTATGGTTTCCGTTTTTATACGCATTTGTTCGAGGCTTACATGCAGGGAGTTGAAGCAGTTCCTTCGATCATTCGCGCTTTGGAGTGGATTTTTCAATACGATGATTTTTTTGATGCGGTTGTCATTATTCGTGGAGGAGGTGCCACTGCCGACTTAAGTAGCTTTGATAATTACGACCTGGCCATAAACATCACGCAGTTTCCTTTGCCCGTAATCACCGGGATCGGTCACGAAAAAGACGATACGATCATCGACCTGGTGGCGCATACCCGTTTGAAAACCCCGACAGCAGTGGCTGAGTTTCTGATAAACGGGGTGGAACGTTTTTACGAACGGATGCTGGAGTTGGAAAATTCCATTGTTCAGTTAAGCCGGGAAACCTTGCAGTTTCAAAAAGAAAGGCTGGAAGACCTGGCTGAAAATCTGAGCGATACGGTTTCTGAATTTATCCGGGATAAACAAAACAGCCTAACCCGGACAGGAAACCGTTTGCAGCAGGGAGTAAGCTCCTTTTCGTTTGGCAAACAGCGGGAGTTGATTGGGCAAAAACATCAGCTTAATAAAGTGTTGTCGGTTTGGTCGGTGGAGGCCCGAAACAAGCTCAATCGTAAGCATCGCATTTTAAGAAGAGTAGCCGGAGAGTCGTTGCTAAAAGAGCAGGCTTTGCTGGATCGGGTAGAGCAAAAGGTCGCAACAGAAGTCCGAAAACGACTTTCGAAAGAGGCAGATCGGATGCGTTTGAATGAAAATACCGTACGTTTATTAACCCCCGAAAATGTGCTGAAGAGAGGATTTACACTAACTTTGAAAGAAGGGAAAATCATCAAATCAGCCAAAGGACTGAAGGTGGGAGAAGAGCTGGAAACCCGCTTTGCCGATGGTCATGTAAAAAGTAAAATCACAAATCAAACAGATAATGGTAAGTAAAAAAATATCGTACAACGAAGCGATGGCCGAAATCGAAGAGATTCTCGAGAAGATTGAGAACGAAGAACTGGATGTGGATGAACTGGCAGAAAAAGTAAAGCGTGTTTCAAGCCTGCTAAAAACGTGCAAAGACAAGCTGACGCAGACCAACGAACAGGTGGAGCAGATTCTGAAAGAAATGGAAGATTAAAAAACTATGAATATGAACACACAAGATGAAATTGTAAAAGTATATACCGGTGGCGAGTTGATAATCAACAGGATTAAACAGGAATTGGAATCGCGCGGTATTTTTTGCCTGATCAAGGATGGTTATGGCCAGGGAATTCAGGCCGGTTTTGTTGGAGGCGTGTCTTCGGCTATCGATTTGTTTGTACGAGAGAGCGATCTGGACGAGGCAATAGAAGTTGTAAAAGCGATAACGGAAGTTTAGCGGAACCGGTTTTTGAAAATTTGTAACTTTGAAATAAAAAATGGGATACGAGACGGTTAAACTTGAACTGATCGAATGGCTTGCAAAACTCAATGACGGGGAACAATCGCATATTTGAAGATTGTTAAGGAGTCGAGTTTCAGGAATGAAGATTGGTGGAAAGATCTTTCAGCGGGGCAAAAAGAGAGTGTTGAGCGGGGTCTCCGGGATGTGAAGGAAGGTCGGGTTTTTTCGCACGAGGAAATCCGCCATAAATATGGATTATAAACTTATCAGTATACCGCATGCTGTTGTTGGTGGAAATTAGAAAAAGGCGCAGTTACAATGATATTTACAGAAGAACAAGAAAGAATCTTCGATTTTGTTGAAAAGCAAACTGGCCATGGTATTATTGATGCTGTTGCAGGTGCAGGAAAGACAACAACGATAATGGAATGTGCCAGATTTGTACAAGACAAGAGGAAAATTTTATTCTGTGCATTCAATAATATGTATCTATTCAGGTCAAAAATAAGTTGATTTTCTGAAACTTAAAAAATTTCATCTTCCTGTTGATAAACTTGCCCCTTCGCAGGCAAATTTGTTTATATCTATCTGGTCATCCTGATTTG
>JBKDZK010000157.1:0-4825 GCA_047971205.1 Draconibacterium sp. | reverse complement strand
GTAGTGTTTTCCGTCGGCCAGTTCAATTTCTTCCGAATTGATCAGCAATGCTTTTTCAGCATCAAAGCCAAAACCTTTTATGTAGTGCTCAACAGCGTAATTGTACAAGCTGTTGTGTTGTTTTGGATCGATGGGGAAGAACTCGCCCATTTGCACAAACGTCAAGCCGCTCAAATCTGGTTTGGCAACATCTGCCAGTCCGTATTTTGCACGAATGTCAATGCCTTTCTGGTTGTCCCAGTTATCCAGCAGGAAATGCGTGTAATTCTGAAAGTACTGAGCGGTTTTTGCACTCGGAAGACTGATGACACCTTGCGGGTTTTTACATACCCATTCAAGGAAACTCAAAGCCGATAATAATCCGAGTTTTGGAAAACTATCAGACGCAATGTAAGGAACACGAGTTGTAATCTCTTGTAGTTGGGTTTCTTTTAGAAACGCTTCTTCAACTTTTGAAAAATTGTGATTCATCGTATGTATTTGTTTCTGCTACTATTTATTCATAGACAGTTGCCTAAAATTTTTGTTCTGTCTATTTCGAAATTTGTTCCAGGGCATAAGCCGCTGCGCCCATTGTTCCGGCTTTTGGCCCCAGTTCTGAGAACAGTACCTGGGAGTCGTTACTGATGTCGCGGTTGCTGTAAGTGTTAATCGCTTGTTGAATGGGAGCCTGAATAAAGCGGCTGGCTACAGCTACCTGTCCGCTTAAAATAATCAGCTCGGGGTTAAATACCTGAA
This sequence comes from Draconibacterium sp., assembly GCA_047971205.1. GTDB lineage: Bacteria > Bacteroidota > Bacteroidia > Bacteroidales > Prolixibacteraceae > Draconibacterium. Next base: position 4,087 of record JBKDZK010000157.1, on the reverse strand, counting down.
TAAGCAATGCAATGCCGTGTCCAAGCCATTTTCCTGCTTCCGAAAAGAGCGAAATGGCAAACTGGTCGCCGGAATCGGCAGCTTGTATAACGGTTGAAATATCTATTTTTTCTAAATCGTTATCAACCAATTTATTTATAAGAGACGACTTTCCGTTTTTAATGGCTTCCCGCGCCTGCCGCGCAATGGCTTTTGCTGAAACCACTGTTTCGAGGCATCCCTGTTTTCCGCAAACACAAAGCGGCCCGTCGGTAACAATCGGAACATGCCCGAATTCGCCGGAAAAACCTGATTTTCCGGTGTATAATTTCCCGTTTACGATTATGCCCAGTCCCATTCCCCAGTCAACTTGAAGCATCAGTACGTTTTTCTTGTTACGTGCCAGGCCAAAATGTTGTTCGGCAAAGGTGCGCAGTTTGGTATCGTGATTGAAAAATACGGGTACTCCGAATATCTTTTTTAACTCGGCAAACAAGTTCTTCACTTCCGGGAAGTAGGTAAGGTTGGTTCCTTCGTGAAGATTAATCAGCCCCGGAAGCTCAATTCCTGCCACCAGGATCTTGTCGCGCGAGATGTTGTTTTCGTTGAAAACTTCCTCCAGTTTTTCATTTACCTGGTGGAATATTTCAATGTCCGACTGCATGCTGATGGGGAAAAAGTGCGGTCCGCTAATTTCCTCGTTGTTGCTGTTGAAAATTGAAATAATGGTGCGGGTAACATTAATGGTAATGCCAACTACATAAAATCCGTCTTTCACCAGGCCGTAAATATTCGGCCGGCGACCACCGCTGGAATCACCGCGGCCAAGTTCTTCCACCAAACCTTCATCAATCAGCTCCAGGAGCAAACTGTTAATTTTGGGGGTACTTAACTTAATTTGTTTTGCTAACTCTGAATTCGACAAGGGGCCGTTAAAATAAATAGCACGAAGGATGTGCTTTTTATGTCCACTTTTTTTGACTTCAACGGCCTGGCTATGGTTTACAGGATGTTTAAATAGTCTTTCCATGATAGTTCTACAAAAATCTAAATTAAATAAGTTCCAAACAAGCGCCTTTTTAATAATTTTAAAAAGGAAGTGGTATTTTCGCTAAATTTAACCATTGCTTTACAATTCATAAAAAAATAATGCCAAAATATTTTGATCTTGTTTATTTTAGAAGAACTTTAGGCTGGCAAGTCTTAAACCGATTAAACAGAAAGTACAATGTGTAGTAAGAAATTTTGGATACTGCTTTTGCTTGTAATTGGTATTGGCCTGGCTCACGGTCAATCGCGCAGAATTATCAACATTCCTGATATCAGTGGGTACAAAACACTCAAATGTGATTTTCATATTCATACCGTATTTTCGGATGGTACCGTTTGGCCAACCGTGCGGGTACATGAAGCCTGGGCAGAGGGTTTGGATGCGATTTCCATCACGGATCACATTGAGTACAGACCACATTCAACCGATGTTGTGGCAGATCACAACCGTTCGTATGAAATTGCGGTACCGCTGGCCAAGCAAAAGAATATTTTGCTGATCAAAGGGGCCGAGATTACACGTAGTATGCCTCCCGGACATTTAAATGCCTTGTTTATTAAGAATGCCAACCTGCTGGATCGCGACGATGTGCTGGATGCCATAAAGGAAGCACGCGATCAGGGGGCTTTTCTGATCTGGAACCACCCGGGCTGGAAAGCGCAGCAACCCGATTCAACCTTGTGGTGGCCCGAACATTCCAACCTCCTGGCAAATGGCTTGCTTCACGGAATTGAGGTGTATAACAGCGACGAATATTACCCGGAAGCGCTGGAATGGGCCAACGCGAAAAAGCTGACCATGTTTGCCAACACCGATGTACACGGCCCCATGAATGTAGAAGAAGGGCAGCACCGCCCCATGACATTGGTTTTTGCCAAAAGCCGCACCGAAGGCGGAATCAAGGAAGCGCTTTTTAACCGGCGCACATTGGCTTATTTCGACAATACCCTGGTAGGGCAATCGGCTTTGCTGGAGCCTGTGTTTTTTGGTTCGCTCGAATACGACAGGGCACCTTTACGAATTGCCAATGGAATCAATAAAGTAGTGTACCTGCGAAATAACTCGGATCTTGATTACGAACTGGAACTGGTACAACCGGGTGTTGGATTCGATGCACCGGAGCGTTTAACACTGAAAGCGCATCATGTTACGCCTTTGAGTTTAAGCGGTAACTCCAACGAAATTGGCGGTACCCGCGAAATCAACCTTTACTACACGGTAAAAAACATGTTTACAGGCCCTGTCGATAACCTGATCGTTACATTTACCTTTAAAAATCTTCCTTAAAAAAATACCGCCTGCTGAACAATTTGGCCGCGGGGAAGTTTTTGCGATTACATATTCAGTAAAAAATGGCTGTTAGCAAGAAAAAAGAACCGCAACTTTTTCCGCAAATCATTACCGACAACCAGGAGATTTCTCCCGGCGTTCACCTGATTGCCTTTAAACGAAACACCACATTTAGTCCCGGACAGGTAGTGAAAATCGGCATCGACTCCGAGCATCCGCCCCGCATATATAGTATTTGCAGTGGCAACCAGGAAGAGGAGGTCCGCATTCTTTTCAATATAAAAGAGGATGGATTTCTAAGCCCGAAACTTTCGGCCGTTATTCCGGGCGATACGATCTGGGTTTCGGAGCCTTACGGAAGTTTTTTAGGGAATGAAGAACCGGCCTGGTGGATCGCCACCGGTACAGGTGTTGCTCCTTTTTACAGCATGTTTCGCTCAGGCATCGACGCCAACAAAAAACTAATACACGGAGTGGCGCAGTTGAACCAGTTTTATTTCGAAGATGAACTGGAATGGGCCATGGGCGAAAACTATGTGCGCTGTTGTTCGCGCGAGTCATCGTGTAATGTTTTCCCCGGACGCGTGACTGATTACCTGTCAAATTTGGAAAGCTTCCCCGATGTGAAATTTTATCTCTGCGGAAAAGCGCTGATGGTGGTGGAAGTACGTGATCTGCTGATTGAAAAGGGAGTTCCGTACGAAAACATCCTGGCCGAGATATATTTTTAAGCAAAGGCTTGGCCGAAAAACCAATATTTGTAAATTAGTCGATTAATATCCATTCAATTTAAACTAAAAAAAATGAAACGGACCTTTATTTTAACCGCCCTGATGCTGTTTGCATTCATTGGCTCCCACGCGCAATCGCTCGACGATGTATTGAAAAAACACTATGCTGCCACCGGGCAGGAGAAACTTGCTGTCGTAAAAACATTTTACGTAAAAGCAAAAATAAGTATGATGGGGATGGACATGCCCATGACGATTCAAATGAAAAAGCCCGACAAATTCCGGATTGAAATGGAAGCAATGGGGCAGAAAATCATTCAGGCGTATGACGGTGAGGCCGGCTGGATGCAAAACCCAATGGCCGGAGCCGGAACTACGGACCTGAAAGGACCTGAGCTGAAACAGGCCATGAGCCAAGCCGACCTGGAAGGTGAACTTTACAACTACGAGAAAAAAGGACACTCGGCCGAATTGCTTGGTAAAGTGAATGCCGACGGTAAAGAAGCCTACAAAATTAAGCTGACCAACGCCGATGGAACCGTAAAAGATTATTTTATTGATGCCGGCACGTACCTGATCAATAAAATAAAAGTAACGATCGAATCGATGGGGCAAACCGTTGATGTGGAAACCAAAGTAAGCGAATACAAAGACGTTAACGGTATTAAAATGGGGAGCAAGATGGAAATCAGCGCCCCAATGGGCAACCAGTCGATGGTTATGGAAGAAATCAAACTCGACGAGAGTATGGATGATTCTATTTTTGCCCGTCCAGGCGAATAACGGAAGATTTACCAGATAGTAAAGGGGCGGAATTTCTGCCCCTTTTTTTGTCGCTCGATTAACGAAATCATATGACCGTGCCGATTTGGTTTTTCACAATTACAATGCTGTGTCATCCCTTATTTTCGGATTATTAATTCAACTTTCGCAAGTTCATTAAAATACTTACAATCAGGAAAATAGCAGCATGTTGATTTTGTTAAGATATTGATTATCAGCATCTTTGTGTTGTAAAACAAAAACAAAAGAACAT
>JBKDZK010000156.1:0-2963 GCA_047971205.1 Draconibacterium sp. | reverse complement strand
AGGACACTGATGTAACGGAGGTAGATTTAATTCGTGGCAGTGTAACTTTTAATACCACTAAAAGTCTGGACGACAAGGTTCTTTTCAAATCCGACGGAATGCCAACTTACCACCTGGCCAACGTGGTGGATGACCATTTGATGGAAATTACGCATGTTATCCGCGGCGAAGAATGGTTACCATCGATGCCATTGCACGTTTTACTTTACAAGGCTTTTGGATGGGAAGATACCCGTCCGCGCTTTGCTCATTTACCCTTGATTTTGAAACCGGTTGGTAAAGGAAAACTTAGTAAACGCGATGGCGATAAAATGGGCTTCCCGGTATTTCCACTGCTTTGGACCGACCCGGAAACAGGCGATATTTCACGCGGTTACCGCGAAGATGGCTATTTCCCGGAAGCATTTATCAACTTACTGGCTTTGCTGGGCTGGAGCCCGGGCAACGACCAGGAATTCTTTTCAATGCAAGAGTTGAGCGGATTGTTTAGCCTCGACCGCGTGGTAAAATCAGGGTCGCGCTTTGACCCCGAAAAAGCCAAATGGTTCAACAAGCATTACTTTCAGCAAAAGGAGGCAGAAGAATTGGCTCAGCTATTTAAGCCAGTCCTTGAAAAGAAAGGCATAGCCGCATTCGACGAAAAGATACTTGCGGTGGTTTCAGAGGTAAAAGAACGCTGCGAATTTGTTACCGACATCTGGGAACAGAGTTCGTATTTCTTCCTGGCGCCTGATTCGTACGACGAAAAAACCATTAGCAAACGCTGGAAAGAAGATACCCCGGAGAAATTACTGGCCATTGCGGATGTTTTTGCTTCGGTTTCTGACTGGAAAGCCGATGCGATAAAAGAAGCATTCTCAGCATTTATGAACGAAAAAGAATGGGGTTTTGGCGTGGTTATGAACCCGCTTCGCCTGTGCCTGGTAGGAGGCAATATGGGGCCCGATTTGTTTGTGATTTGCGAACTTCTCGGACAAAAAGAATCCATTGACAGAATAAAAACTGCGATTGAAGCCATCTGAGATTTAAATCGTCTGTAGATAGTACACATTAATTATCCGTGAAAATTTAAAATGTGATTTTAGATTTTCACGGATAATTTGTATATTCTACCACAGTATATTAAAATCAAGGACATGAATCTTATTCCCCGGAAACTACTCGAGGACCTAAAAAGTTCACTTTCGTTTTTCCCTGTGGTAGCCCTAATCGGGCCAAGACAAGTTGGAAAAACCACTCTGGTTAAACAACTTATGACAACCTTGAAAAAAGAATGCATATATCTTGACCTTGAAAAAGCATCGGATCTAAACAAGCTGACAGACGCGGAATTGTTTTTCTCCCAAAACCGCGATAAGCTAATTGTTATCGACGAGATTCAGATAAAGGGGGAACTTTACACCACGCTACGATCAATCATTGACGAAACCCGTAACCCGGCACAATTTATCCTTTTAGGCTCAGCATCACCTGAACTGATTCGCGAAAGTTCTCAAACATTGGCAGGAAGAATCGCCTATCACAGACTGTATCCACTAAGTCTGGCAGAACTCCCAAATGAATTCATCCAAAATGAATTATGGATAAAAGGTGGTTTTCCGAATTCACTGCTTGCTCCAAAACCGGAATTATCCTGGCAATGGATGGAAAATTTTATTTACACATATCTAAACCGCGATTTGCTACAATTAGGATTGAATGCGCCAAGTAAAACAATCCGAAACCTTTGGTCGATGCTGGCGCACTCTTCCGGTCAGATTCTGAATATTTCCACATTTGCAAAATCGTTGGGCATTACTTCACCAACAGTAAAAAAATACATCGATTTTCTAGAAGACGCATTTCTCCTGCAAACTTTACCACCATTTGCAGAGGCCCTGAAGAAACGACTGGTAAAAAGTCCCAAAATTTACCTTACCGACACAGGTATTCTACATCACTTTATTGGTATTGAAAGTTTTAATGAATTGGCCGGAAGACCCAATGCAGGAGCTTCGTGGGAAACGTTTGTTCTGTCGCAAATTATGGCAGAAAAAAAACCGGCACAGAAATTATTTTTCTATCGGACGCATCATGGGGCTGAAGTTGATCTTGTGATAACAAAAGGAGAAAAAATAATAGCCACTGCAGAGATAAAACTCACAAATTCACCAAAACTGAGTAAAGGAAACTATATCGCTTTTGAAGATCTTGGTGCCTCAATCAACTTTATTATCACCCCCTCTTCTGACAACTATTTAATCGCTGAAAAAATTAGAGTTTGTCCTTTAAAAACATTTATCAACGAATACCTTCCTGTGTTGTAAATGCTACAAATGCCATTGATCCGGGACACACAACAAAAAACCCGGTCTCAAGGCCGGGTTTTTTACTTCTATCACTTGATAAAGAAATAATTATTTACTTTTTCTTTTTCTTCAAAAGGAAAAATGCAACAGCGGCCACAATTACCACCACCACGATTACAATAATTAGGGTTGAATTTGAACCCGATGATTGTTGAACCGGGCTTAACAGATCTTCTTCCATATACGAACTGTCCTGCGCTCCCAGATTTTCAATGTATGTTCCCTGTTCCTGGGCCATTAACAAAGTGGGCAAACTCATAATAAACAATCCGATCAAAGCAATTACTCTTTTCATTTCAACGTTTTTTAATTCTGATTTATACTTAGTTTTTCTTTCACTTTTCTCAATAAAGGGCCGGCACTGGCATACCGCGGATTTACTTCTATCAGCTGGTTCAAAACGGCCAAACTCTCCGTGTAACTTCCCTGATCGTAAAGCATTTGAGCTTCGATCAAATACAAGGGTTCATAAAACGGATGAATGGCCCTTCCCTTTTGAAGCCATTTGTCCACCTCTGCAAACTTACCCTGAGCCATTTTAAGGTTGGCCAAATTTACACAGATCCAAACATTATTCGGCTCGTTTTCAAATGCTTTTTGCAATATTTTCTCCCC
>JBKDZK010000155.1:0-3082 GCA_047971205.1 Draconibacterium sp. | reverse complement strand
CCGCTACTGGCTTTGGCATGAATTTCTTCGGTAACGGTTAGGCTAATGTCGGAACCACTGCTGGCTTTGGCATGGCAAACCACCGATTCCAGGTCGCTGGCATCGATGTCGCTTCCGCTGCTGGCTTCCGCCGTCAGGTATTTTACTTTTCCGCTGAGTCGTGCATCGGAACCACTGCTGGTATCGATCGAGAAATTCTTCACATGCACAGCCAGTTTTACATCGCTTCCGCTGCTGGCTTTTACTTCCAGTTCATCACCCTCCAGTGTATTCTCTGTTTCCACGTCCGATCCTGAAGAAGCATCCAGGGCAACCAGCTCTTTTACACTTACATAGGCTTTGCGTGTTTTATTGCCGCTCCAGTTAAACCAGCTGTTGTTTTGTTTCATGTAAATGTGCAACACACCGTTTTTTACTTCGGTTTTGATGTTGTCAATAATGTCGTCTTCAGCAACAATTTTTACCGACTCTTCATTGCCCATCGACAGGTAAAGGTCTATTCCTGTTGATACTTTGATGGCATTGAAATCCCTGACATTTCGGTTTTGAGTTTCGTCGCTGGCCAATACTGTTCCCACTCCTGTAAAAGCGATCATAATCAGGAGTAGCATGCTTGTTAATGTTTTCATATTCGAATTGTTTGTTTTGCTTTTTGTTTAGGTAATGACGCCGGGTTAAACGGAAAGTTACACTTTACTTAATTTTTTATCACATTTCCGCCCGATGATTTGCTAATTTCCGTCTGCGAAGGATTGCCTGCATAGAAAATATTCCCGCCGCTGCTGGCCTTTGCGCTGAAGCTCTGGTCAACCAAAGTCCAGATGTTTGACCCGCTGCTTACTTTAATTTCGGCCTTGTCGGTTTTCAGGTCTCCGGCTTTGATGTTCGATCCCGCACTGGCCGTCGCATGCAGTTTATCGGTAGCTCCCTTTAGCCAGATATTCGATCCGGCGCTGGCCGAAACCATTATTTTATCGGCTTTTACTTCGAGATTAATATTGCTGCCTGCCGACGATTTTACATCCAGCTCGTTAGCGCGGATACCCGACTCGGTAAACACATTGCTGCCGGCACTTGCTTTAACCGTTTCCAAATCGGGCAGGGTAACATAAACTGCTTTTGATTTGGACTTCCGGATGTTGGCTTTGCTGCTAACAAGCAAAACACCGTTGTCCACTTGTGTTTCAATAAATTCATGCAGGTTTTCATCGGCCTTTACCATAACGCGAAAGTCATCTCCCTGCGTTATGTATACATTCATGCCCCTGCTGGCTTTTATTCCGTCAAAATCGGCTGTCTTACGTTCTTCTTCGGTAACATTTCCATCTCCTTTAACAGACGGAGAAAGCACACACGAATGCATGGAAACAGTGAGAATGAGGAGGCTCAGGATTAAGATTTTTTGCTTCATAATTTTGCTGTTTTTGTTTGGCTTATTTCCCTTAAAGTTAGGTGAAACACTTCCAGAACAGGGAATTAAATCGTTGAACGTAGGAATTTTGTCGGTAAAGCTTTTTGAACGACGGTTTGGTTGATACCGGCAAATAAAATAATCCGGATGTGTTGCAGACCATATTGAAAAGAAGAAATTCAGGTATCATAAAAATATCTAAATTTGTTTTTACTAATTGAAAATCCAATGGTTAGCACAGATTACAAAGGCACACTCGATTTAATAAAACGTGAAATACAAACCGCAAAATTTCATGTTGTAAGAACCATTACCAGAGAACATATTGGGCTTTATTGGAAGATTGGAAAAATTATATTAGAAAAGCAGGACGAAGAAGGTTGGGGAAAATCGATCGTCGAAAAGATTGCCAATGATTTACAAAAGGATTATCCGGAAAGCAGCGGATTTTCAGCAAGGAATCTTTGGGATATGAGGCGATTTTATTTCCGTTATTCAAAGAATGAAAAACTGCGACAGCTTGTCGCAGAAATTCCCTGGGGGCAAAATTTGCTGATTTTGACGAAAATTAAAGATGATAAAGAAGCTGAATTTTATCTGCATGCAACCAGGGAATATGGGTGGAGTAGAAATGTATTATTAAATCAAATAAAGGCACAAGCGTACAAAAGAGCGTTGTCTCAAAATAAAATACATAATTTCCAGACAGCACTTCCGGAACACCTTTCAGAGCAAGCAGACGAAGCACTGAAAGTGAATACAACCTTGAATTTTTAGGACTGAAAGAAGGTGTAAAAGAACGGGAGCTAGAAAGTAAAATGATTGAAAGGATAAGAAACGTAATCATGGAGTTTGGTGCTGGATTTGCTTTTCTGGGAAATCAGTTCAAATTGAAGTTAGGAGACAAAGAGTATTTTATAGACTTATTGTTTTTTCATCGAAAGCTACAATGCCTTGTCGCGTAGAACTAAAAATTGGAGAATTTAAACCCGAATACGCAGGGAAATTGAATTTCTACCTTGAGATTCTAGATAATACCGAAAAGACAGAAAATGAAAATCCGTCAATTGGAATATTGCTTTGCGCGGAGAAGGATACTTTGGAAGTTGAATATGCGCTAAGAACTACAAAAAAAACAATTGGAGTTGCCGAATACCAGCTGACAAAAGATTTGCCGAAGAAGTACAAAAAATATTTACCAGACGATAAAATGATGATTAAAGGGCTGAAAGAATAAAACACGGTAGGTTGCTTTTCATGCCGCCATCATTATCTGTAGAATGAAGGGTTTATTGATGAATTTCACGGAATTGACCGCTTTTTTGCTTGCGCTCTAAAGGCATATTGTGCGAAGCCAGACAGACTGATTTACCCTCACTCCTGTTTCTCCCTTCCAAGACTACCCTCTATACATATCTTTTCCCTGGATTTGAAGAAAATACGAATGATTTTTAATAAGAAACATGAAATAAAGAATAAGAAATCAGAAAATCTTTGGCTTAACTTATTCAGTTCTTGACACTTTTTTATTGGCTATTCCTTATTATTTATTTCGTTACTAATCAGTGTCAAATTTATAAAATCAATCGTTACTAACAATTATGCCTGCTCTGTGTTAATAAGTTTCTGGTTTTATGGCTTTTAGGGTTTGTGCTATTGTGTTATTTTGAT
>JBKDZK010000154.1:0-8246 GCA_047971205.1 Draconibacterium sp. | reverse complement strand
TCTTTTGTTGAAAAATCATTATCGGTTAATACCGTTGGAATTTGTGGCTTGGCAGGAAGCCATATCGTCAAAAGGAATAAAAGAAGATAGTAAGTAATGTTTTTCATAATCTATTGAGTTTAATTTTGATGCTGCAGCAAACAAAATAAGCGGATAAATAGAAAATAAGATTCCTCTTTTAAGTCATCATTTTATCCAAACTGACAGAAGAACCATACTTATTGAATAATCGTAAGTTTTGTTTGGAAAACATTGATATATATCCTCCATAGTATAGTGAAGATGTGATTTTCTATTTCTTGTCCAACTTAAATCACTAGCCAGTTCTGATAGGTTTTAGCTTTCTTTTTTGCATTTCAGCGCTCATAAACTTCCGTACAGCATCATAATCTTCAAGCAAGAAGTTCGATATTTCCCAAATCCAATTAGCGCTTCCAATAATGCAACCTGAACAGGATAAATTTGTTATTGTACTTAACATCATTTTTACCATTTTGTACCTTCATTTTGGAAAAACTCTTGGTAAAGTTTGCTGTTAAAAAAATAATTTAGCGAACTTCCGGCTTGCAAAACGAAATTCTGGTAGAATGAAGCGAAATGTAAATATTATCCTTACTGCATGGGGAGTTTTTTCCCTGCTGGCAATTCTGTTTACTTTTTCGCGGGGGGTGTCGCTTGAGAAAAAGCACACAATCATTATCGACCTGGCCGGACGCACAAAAACAGAATTTTTTCTTTCGCAAAAATTCCATGATAGCTTCCTGTTAACGGGCGATACGCTCTCGGTTCCGCTGCTTATTGAGCATCTAAAAATAATGGAGCAGAATTTCGACTCCATCATCCAGTACATTGGCAAAGAAGTTTCGGAAGTAGATCCGGAATCCCCCGAAGGTTTTATCAGCCAGGTCCCGTCGATGCAGGATAACCTGCACGAGATAGAATCGTTTTTTAATAAACGGGAGAATATTCAAAACATAGAAAGCCTGCACGAACTCAACAAAATGTTTGCGGCATACAACCTGCGCTTTAAAGAGTTTGAAACGGGTCTCCAGAAATACCTATCCAGCGAAAACAGTGATTTCAAATTCATATCCTTCCTGTTTAAACTGGGTGCCTTTGCAGTTTTGCTGGTAAGTCTTTTCTTTATCTCGAAGCTTCTGAACCGCCTGAAAATAACCGAAATAAAACTGGTGGAAAAAACGGTGGAGACCGAACAAAAAGAACGTAACCGGATTGCCGCCGATTTACACGACGACCTCGGTGCCATTCTTTCTTCGATTAACCTCTACCTCAAAATTCTGGAAGCAGAGGTAAAAGAAGGAAAAGATGTATCGTCGCAAATAAAAAACCTTCGTCAATTGTCTGATATTTCGTTGCAACGGGTAAAGATGGCCATTAACAACCTGGAGCCTCTTTTCCTCAAAAAATACGGTCTGGTTGAATCGGTTCAGCGAATCTGTGAAAGCATGAATGACCTGGGGAAAAGCCAGTTTGAATTTGATGCCCAACACTTTAGTCTGGAACTGTCGCCCAACACCGAGTTGATCATGTTTCGTGTGTTTAGCGAACTAACCAACAATGCGCTGAAACATTCGCAGGCTTCGTTGGTTAGAATGACTTTAATGAGTTCAAAAAATACGATAATTTTAAATTACACCGACGACGGCGTTGGCTTCGACATGGCAACGGGCCAAAACAACGAGAAAAACAAAATAGGGCTGAAGAGTATTGAAAACAGGATAGAATCGCTGGGAGGAAGCTGCCACTTAAAAACAGCTCCTGGCAAAGGCGTAAGTATGCAACTGCGATTTAGGGTAACCAGGCAGTTTACCAAAAAACCAAGTAAAACAGTAAACGAAAATGAGTAAGATTTCCCTGATAATTGTTGACGACCATAAAATATTCCGCGACGGGTTAAAACTTTTGCTTTCCCGCTTTTCCAATGTGGAACTTATCGGAGAAGCTTCTGACGGTGCCGAGTTTCTTGACTTGCTGGAGAACAAAAAGCCCGACATTGTTTTCATGGATATCAACATGCCCAAAATCAACGGACTGGAAGCCACCAAGCTGGCACTGAAACGTTATCCTGATCTAAAAATAATTATACTCACCACTTTTCTGGAAGAAGAATACATTGAGCAAATGATAACTGCCGGCGTAGAAGGTTATATGCTGAAAAATTCGGAACTGGATGAATTCGACAAGGCCATTAACCGGGTTTTTTACGGTGGAAACTATTTTTCGGAAGAAATTGTCGGGATGATCTTATCAAACATTAAGCGGCTTCGCACACAAAAAAAGATTTCCAACAAACACAACTTCACCCCGCGCGAAACCGAAATACTGCGGCTTATTTGCAAAGGGCTAAGCAACGAACAAATTGCTGAATCGACCTTTGTTAGCGTGAAAACCATCGAGAAACACAAAAGCATTCTCTTTCAGAAAACCAACACCCAAAACACGGTCAATCTTGTGATTTATGCTTTTAAAAACGAGTTGATTGATTTCTAGCGTTCTCTAGTGTCAAGTCTCATGTATGGGATTTCGGGTAAGTCAAAGTAATTTTAGAATTTTCACAAATCAAAAAAATAGGAGTATAGCAGCATTATCTGCGTTCTTTTTTGATTTGCTCTTTCAACTCCTCAAATTTGATCATTTGCACTCCCAGTTTTTTCCAGTTTTCAAAAGGAAGCGGGATATTGGGCAGCTCCTTAATCGCGTCTTCCACTACGTAAACCTTTTCGACCTTTTTAACCAGGCCCAGAACGGCATCGTTTACACAAACATTGGTGGTTACCCCGTAAACAATCACTTCCTGCGGTGAAAGTAAGTTCAGAATTTCAGAAGTATGCGGGTTGCCCTTAAATACATCAAAAGCATCTTTTCGGATCACAATTTCCCGAGCTGTTTTTACTTCATTCAACGAAGCATATTCCTTTTCCCAATCAAAAACCAGCGGGTTTTCGGGAGTGGTTTCTGTTACGTATTCGGCACCCGTAGTATGAGCCATGCAATGCTCAGGAAAGGTACTGACAAAGTCGGGATTTACAGAAAGTTCGGCTGAGCCCTTGTAATGAAAATCAGCAGTACTTATCACCCGCATGTCTTCATCCTTCGCCAGCTTCGATAGTTCTTTCCAAACCGGTTTCAACAACTCGGCACCGGGGACATAAAGCTTGCCTTCGGGCTCCACAAAATCAACCTGCGTATCTACATTCCAGAAAAGTACATCTGTTCTCATTTTAATCCTACTTTATAAATATCTACGTTTCGATATTGCATATTGTTTTTAGAACCTATCGGATATGATCACAAATAATAACAATCTGACTGTTACTAATTGCCCAACATCATTTGAATAATTTCCTTATCAGTTTCACGCATCCCCTTACTGGCCAACCGTCCAACATTATTGATTGTGTTTTCGACTCCTTTTTTTACGATACCATCGCCACAGTAGAACTGTTGTCCGTTTTTATACATATGGAAACCTAAAATTCCGGCTTCAACAGCCGATGCAATTTTACCGGCACACGATGGTTTTGCTCCATCACAAATTATACCTGATACGATAGCCAGAGCATTTACAATGGTATGTGCCACCTCGTCAAACCGACCTCCGTGTAGCCATGTAATTCCGGCTCCAGCGCCAACACCTGCCGATATAGCTCCACAATAAGCAGATAATCGTCCGATTCGTGTTTTTTGATGAATGGTAACAAGACTGGCAACGAGTAATCCCCGGTACAAAGTATCCTGGTCCACCTTTAACTCTTTAGCATACTCGATTACCGGCAAGGAGGCTGTAAGTCCTTGGTTGCCACTTCCTGAAACAATCATTACCGGCAAACCACAACCGCTCATCCGGGCATCGGAACCGGCGGCAGCCATCGCTTTTGCCCGGACTTTTATATCAGAACTGCCCCAGGTAGTAAGTAATACCGAACCAACATTTGCTCCCCAGGTATTTTTCACTCCCTCATGAGCAATGGCAGTGTTGTAACTCACCTGTTTATCAAGCAACTCCTTCACCTCCGATATTTCCACCGATTCGGCAAAGTCGAGAATACTTTCCACACTCATAAATGAACGATCCAGTATCTGCTGAGGACTTATATCATTACAATCCTGCTTGTAAATTTCTGATTTATCATTCTTTGTTATGCGTACAATGTTGGTATGAAAGTGGGATATCTGAACAGATGCACTTTCAACACCGCTAAAAACGCTTACTTTCAAATCAAAAATGATTTCGCTTTTTAATGAAGCAACCTTTACTTCATTTGTTTTCAAAAAGTGGCTAATTTCTGCCCGTTCTTCATCGGAAACGACTGAAATTACTTCCAATACTTTATCAGCGTCTCCAGCCACAATACCAGCTACTGCTGACACCTCAATTCCCTTTAAACCACCGGTATTCGGAACAACAACACTCTTTACATTCTTAATAATATTGTCGCTGGCCTCTACAAAAATACGCTCCGGCATCTTCCCCAATATCCTCCTGGCCATTGCACTTGCATAGGCAATAGACATAGGCTCTGTACAGCCCATTGCCGGAATTAACTCTTCACGTATTATAGAAAGATATGCCTGATATCTTTTATCTGTTTTCTCCATTTGAATTAAAAATAATCACAAACTCAAATTCCTCATCAGTCGGAGGGGTACACATGTCGTCGTTACAACTCATCCACTGAATGTAACCGGCAACTTTTGCGGGCTTCTCTGTTACCCAGATTTTATGCGAAATGGTTGCCGTATCTTTAAAATAAGTCACTTCCATATCAAAGATCTTATCATGCATCTTTTTTGAAGGAGTAACTTCAACCGGCTTTCCAAATTTCTTGCAGTTCTCCATGGTTTCAAAATTGAACGAAGTTTTTATCGGACCTCCATCGGCCATATCTGTACCATACAATTTAAAACCAGGATCAATTTTAGCTTTTGCAATAATTTCGTATTGATTACCGCCGGCCAACTCTTTAATTTCAACATTCCATTTTACAGGAACTATCATTTGAGCTTGAGACAATACAGCCAGTAAAACAAATACTGCTGTGCTTAAAATCTTATTCATATCTTATAATTTTGTGTTTTTAATTGTTTGCTTTATCCAAGCCATTTTTTAACCAGGAAATAAATTCTTCAGGATCAGAGTTATATCCGTAACCTTCCACCAGTTCGTTTTCGTTTTGGTCGAGAATGACGTAGTACGGTTGAGTATTTCGGTGAAAACGTGAAATCTGAAAGTCGGTCCATTTGTTACCTACTGTACGCACTTTCTTCCCGGTTGTTTCCGATATATATTGCTCGTCTTCCGGAAGATGCTCCCTAAGGTCAACATAGAGCGAAACTAAAACATAGTCTTCCAGGAACATTCTTTTAACTTCAGGATTCACCCAAACATTGTCTTCCATTTTCCGGCAGTTGGTACAACCTTTTCCGGTAAAATCGATCAACAAAGGTTTGCCGGTTCTTTTAGATTCGGCCAGAGCTTTGTCGTAATCCTCATACAATGGAATTCCGTGCGGGCCAATGTGTTTCCCCGGGTCAATATCTTCGGAAGACTGGGCCACACCCTGAACCTGGGTTTTTCCAACACCGAGTGGTGATTCGGCATAATCAACCGGAGGAGGGAAACCGCTGATCAACTTCACAGGAGCACCCCACAGACCTGGAATCATATAGATCACAAAGGCGAAAACCATTGTTCCAAGTATAAACCTTGACACGGGCAAATGTTTACTTGGCGTGTCGTGTGGTAGCTGAATTTTTCCCCACAAGTAAAGAGCAAGCCCCATAAAAATAGCTATCCAGATGGCGATATAAACTTCGCGTTCGAGAATATGCAGGTTCAAAACCATGTCGGCAATCGACAGGAATTTAAAAGCAAAGGCAAACTCAAGAAAACCAAGGACTACTTTTACCGAATTGAGCCAGCCACCCGATTTGGGCAATGAATTCAGCCAACCGGGGAAAGCAGCAAACAATGCAAACGGAATAGCCAGTGCCAGCGAAAAACCCAGCATACCAATAACAGGCGCCAAGCCTCCGCTACGTGCTGCTTCAACTATCAGGGCACCAACAATTGGCCCAGTGCAGGAGAACGAAACCAATGCCAATGCAAAGGCCATAAAGAAAATTCCAATTAATCCGCCTTTGTCGGCCTTGCTATCAACAGCATTTACCCAACTGCTGGGCAAAACAATCTCGAAAGCTCCCATAAACGAAAAGGCAAAAACAAAAAGCAGCAGTGCAAAAGCCAGGTTAAACCATGGATTGGTAGAAAGATTATTCAAACTCTCGGCACCAAAAACCGCCGTTACTATTGTTCCCAGAAATACATAAACGAGGATGATCGAAAGTCCGTACCAGATTCCGTTGCGAATTCCTTTGGCTTTGGTTTTACTTTGCTTGGTAAAGAAGCTTACTGTCATCGGAATCATCGGGAATACACAGGGTGTTAGCAAGGCTGCCAGCCCACCAAGAAAAGCAAGCAGAAAAATGCTCCAGTAATTTCGACTCTGACCGGCACTTGTACTTTTATCGGTATCGGCATCGGCATCGGCAGCTTTAGTCAGTCCTGAGCTAACAGAGCCTAGTTCAAATGAGAACTGAGCATCCATTGGTGGAGTACAGGTTTCGTCGTTACAACTCATAAACTCAACGTAACCGCTTACCGTACCTGAAGTACCGCTTACTTTCACCCGTTGTTTGAAGGTTACCTCTTTTTCGTAATATTTAACATCCAGTTGAAATGCCTGATCAAATTTGTCGATGGCTTCTTTATTGGCTTCTACTTCACCTAATAATTCCACATTTTCCAGGTTTTCGAAATAAAAACGGGTTTGTACCGGACCGCCTTCGGGAAGCTCAGTACCATACAAATGCCAACCTTCATCAACTTTTGCTGTCAACAATAAATCGTATTCCGTTTCGGAAACTTTACTGTGCGAAAAACTCCAGGTTACAGGTTCAACTACCTGCGATTTGGCCGCTATCGCCAAAACAAAAAGAAACAATACAAGTGCTATTTTTCTCATCTACATAATTTTTTCTGATTTCGTTTTATGCGAACAATATTATAAAGATTAATAGTCGCAGTTGAGTATTAGCCGGATTGAAATTGGGACTAGACCCCCATTTTAGACAAAAAGATTTTGAGATTTGAGATTATGAGACTCCATTTATCGCGTTGAAAAAGTCTGCAGCTTCCTTACGGGTTGTTACACTTAACAATCTGTAAATGTTATTAATATGCGTTTTAACGGTACTCAATTCAACAAATAATTCCTGAGCAATCTCCTTATTGGTCTTACCATCGGCCAACATGCTTAATATCTCCTGTTGCTTCGAAGTTAAACTGTTGTAAAGATTTCTGGAATTCTCGTTTGCAGGTTGGTTCAGATTAAGTTTCGGACGCTTTACAGTAAGCCAGATAACCAACACCAACAATAGAATTATTACGATTGCTTCAGCGATAATTAACCAGTCTTTCCATTTGGGTTGGATGCCCGGTATTTCGCATACGTAATCACGAAATCCAATCAGCTCTTTTAATAGTTCATTATATGATTCGGTGTAGGTATTCGAAGGAAATTGCTGTTCCAGTTTATTTTGAAAATCAAAGTAGAAATCGCTGTGCATCAAAAAATCAGTGTTCTTATCATCGATGTGATACAAAGCATACAAGCCGACCAGACTATTCTCCTGGCCCATTACAAATTCACGTATGTAATGGGCTAAATCGTTGGTCAGGAAATCTCGCCTCACCTTTGTAATATCACCAGTCAACACTTTACCACGTCGAAGATACTCCCGGTCGAAATTTAAAATTTCCAGATTCTCTTTAACTGCACTTCCCGCCAGCCCATCAATAACGAGCGCATTATCATTAATGTGTGCCTGTAGTTCGACCGTAGAACCACGATCGAGCAAAAGATGAATGTAATTCCGGTTTTCGGAAGTATTAAACTCTACCAGCGAGATATCTGCCTTCACCAGGTAGAGTCTGTAAAATCCGGGATTTTCGGGAACATCATCGGTTCTTATCTCAAAACTCCCGTCGGCCTGAATAAGGGTTTCTGCAAGAATAAAATCGGGAGATGCCACAAATAAATCAGTCGGTGAATTTAAGGCTGCAAGGAACACTACCGGTTGCCAACCTTCTTCTAAAGTAATGTGCCCTTTTATTTCCATGGCGTTTATCTGCCACGAAATGAACAGGGACAAGAGCAGGAAGA
>JBKDZK010000153.1:0-1536 GCA_047971205.1 Draconibacterium sp. | reverse complement strand
ATCGTTCATAACGGTAATGTGTTGAGTAAAAACAGAAACATAAATATAAGCAAATATCAAACCAATGGGTTCGCTATTTATTTGAAATGAAAGCCCTGAGAATCAAGAGGGCAATGGTTTCTGCATCTTTGATAAGCTGTTCGTAACCTTCCTGCGATAAATCCCTGTATTTGGGGATACGCCGGATTTTCTCCAGAGGTATCCTTTCCTTTACCTTTTGGGTTGCTTCTTCAATGTTTTTGTTTCCTGTGTTCCCTGTTTTCTGCATAGGCTTACAAGACCGGCCTTTATGCCAGTCCTAGCAAACCTATTTTAGAAACATAAAGAACTGATTGTAATTCGTTAACATGTCCTTTATTGTCCCCATTTGTCTAGCAATAAAATTGTTTTTTGCATTTAACGAGACTTCATAAAGGTTTTTTGCTACTTTTTTTCGAACAGGCTCATGAAAAAAGTAGCGGGCATCAAAGCCCGCCTTATATCCTTAAAGTGTCAATAACCCAATAAATAATGTAAGTAGCAGCATTACCATAAACACCAATCCTATCAGCGACAAGAACAACCTTAGAAAGAATTGGAACAGGAACATGAAAACAAAATACCCGGCAAGGCAATATCCTATTCCCAACCCTGTTACCTGTGAAGCAACAAAAACCACAGTGAGCCTTATGCCCCATGTCTTCAATATTTCTGTCTTTTCCATGGTTAACGTGTTTAATCAATAATTGAAAATGTTTAATTGTACACCTGCACTTAGCCGCTTGTTTTCTTCTTTTACCCGGTCTAAATAGCCTGTCTCCAAAGCAGAGTAAGAGACCATTTCATCGTAAGCCGTTTTGTCCCGGTTATTGAACCACCAAATCACCGAATACGCCATAATAAATGCGACTGGTAGATTGATTCCTCTGTATTTGTGGCTTCCCATTCAAGGTGTATAAGGGGCGTACAAATCTCTTCCAGTTCCATCTTTTCGTATTTTGCTGCCTCACAGATGCCAAAAGGCAGGTAGGTTGCTTTACACCGGTATTCAACCTGTCCACAGGAATACCTGAAAATATGGTTGCACCTGAATTCTTTGGGTAAATCTTTGAGTAACATAGCAACTTGGTTAGATGGTCAATAAACAAGCTCACCCCCGTACTTAAAAGCTACAATATCCCGATGTATCCGGCTGATGGCTTCCATGATGGCTCCATCGTCTAACGATGAAAGATTATCTCTTTTGAAACACCGGTTTTCCAAACTGCTGCAAATAGATGTAGTCCCGTCAATATGGTGTACCACATGTACCTGGCTTCTTACGAAGAAGTCGAAATCAGTAGCATATTCAGTTTCTTTAATCCTGATAAATAGATGTTTAAATATTCGGAAACCTCCACCCAAACCTATGCGGATTCCGGAGGGGAGGGAGTTTTGTTTTTCACTTGAATATATTTTAGATTAAATGTTCATTTTTAATACTTTACAAAAATCAGTTAGGTTGTCGAAATTTTCACTTTCATGCTCAAGGCAATACTCTTTTGTCCTTAACTGATC
>JBKDZK010000152.1:0-2339 GCA_047971205.1 Draconibacterium sp. | reverse complement strand
ACGTGGTACGTTCCTTCGAATATGGCATTGATATTAGTTGGTAATTTTGATGCCGAAAGTGCCAAGCCTCTAATTGAATCGAAGTTTGGCCGTTTGATAGCCAAAAGTACGCCCGAGCGGCCATCTTATCCCGAAGCCGATTTTTCCGGAAATCCGGCTTATAAAGCAAAACTGGGCTATTCTCCTTCTGTAATTTGGGGGTATAAAGGTGTGTCTGCGGGGCATCAGGATGAGTTTCTACTCGATTTCTGCGCGAGTCTGTTGACCAACTCGATGAATACCGGTTTGCTCGACAAAGTAGTACTCGACGGCGATGTCCAATATGCAGGTGCAACTGTTGACTCGCGGCGTGATCAGGGACGTTTTCTTGTCCAGGCCGTTCCGTATTACGATGCAAACCAACGCAGATACGACTCTGATAAAGCGACCGAGAAAATAGTTATGGAACAAGTGGATAAACTGAAAAATGGTGACATTGAAGACTGGCTGGTTGAATCGGTGAAAAACAATGAGTTGAGAAATTATGAAATGATGCTGGAGAGTCCCTCCAGTAAAGTTTCAATATTGAGGATGATGTTTGTTTACAATCTTCCGCTGGACTATTTCACCCGAATGCCTGAAAGAATAAAGGCCATTTCCAAAGAAGACATCCAACGAATTGCAAAACAATACATCAATGCAGGACACCTTACTGTGTCAATAGAGGCTGGCTCCCCCAAAAAAAATAAGCTAAAAAAACCAGATATCAAGCCAATTGAGCAGCCTAAAGGAAAAACATCTGAATATGCAGAATTCCTGAAAGCAATTCCCGTGAAGCCGGTGCCGGAAGTTTATAATAATTTTTCAGATGTAGAAACAGTGAACTTGTACAATAAAGTAAAGCTCCATTGTTCGTCAAACCCCATGAATGATTATTTTTCCGTTACATTGAAATATGGCATAGGTACAAAGAAAATGCCCAAGCTCAAATATGCTACGGGTTTGATGAACTCAGCCGGTATTATGCCCGATATGGATGCGCAGTCCGTACGCCGTAAATTCAGTGAACTGAACGCTACATGTAGATACAGGGTTACCGACAACTATTTCTACATTGATTTACTGGGCTTGGAGTCTAATTTAGAGGAAATTTGCCGTTTAATGACCCGGCAGACACTAATGCCCAAACTTGATGAAAAGCAACTAAACCGTGTGGTCGGAAATGAAATGTCAAATCGCCTGATGTTTGAAACGAAAAGCGCTGATATACTTGGCAACGCTTTATTGAAGTATGCTTTGTATAATAAAGAATCAGATTATATTGATCGTTTGACGCTGGAAGAAGTGTATTATCTCACAATAAGTGAGCTTACGGGGGAGATAATTCGTGCTACAGACTACGAGCTTGATATTCATTACGTAGGAGAAAGACCAGTAACAGAGGTAACAGAGATATTAAAAGCAAACCTGCCGCTGAAAGAAGGTGTAAAAGTAAGTGAATCTCCCATTGTTGACGACCGTGTTAAGTACGATAAGCAGACAATTTACTTTCTTCCCAATTCAGATGTCCAGCAAGCAAAAATCTATTTCTATGTAGAAGGTTTTGATTACAGTATTGCTGACGAAGTTGAGATAGACGCATTTAATCAATATTTCAGTGGAGGATTTAATGGGTTGGTAATGAATGAGATTCGTGAAAATAACTCAATGGCCTATACGGCAGTTGGTTACGTTTCTACACCTCCTGTTCAGAACAAAAACACGTACTTCCTCGGATATGTAGGTACACAGCCCGACAAAGTTGCCGATGCAGTTGACCTTTATATGGCATTGCTGGAAGATATGCCTTTACATCCGGAGCGTATTGACAACATCAAAACATACCTAAAACAGAGTGTACTGACGACAAAACCTACTTTCCGGGCAAAAAGTCAGCAATTTGCCGACTGGGAAGAGCTTGGTTACACCGATGACCCAGCAAAGGTAAATATGGAGAAAATAAACAGTCTCACTTTTGAGCAAATTCAGAATTTATATGAACAAAAAATCAAAGGGAAACCGATAGTTATTGTTATCACAGGCGATCCAAAACTGATCGATATCAAGCAAATTGAACAAAATCATGGAAAAATAACGCGGATTAATTCAAAAAGGTTATTCAGCGAGATTTGATGGATCGATTAGCTTAAAGCACAATAACTTAAAAGAAGAGCTCAGTTATGGGCTCTTCTTTTTGTTGTGTGCCATGCATACCATATACTTATAGGGTTAAAGTCCCGAGCGAGCCAGTTGACGGGAATCGCAAGCTGAAGGCAAGGGTGTCCATTGCGAGGTGGAATCTGAAGCAAGCCTAAGGCAAA
>JBKDZK010000151.1:0-2153 GCA_047971205.1 Draconibacterium sp. | reverse complement strand
GCAAGGGTGCAATTATGCAAATCACTTATTGCATTAGTTGATATTCTATTTTTATGATCCGGTTACTGGTTGTTTCACCATAAAAACTAATAACCCGTAGCTTATAGATGTCTTTGTTACTGAGCTTTACGAAATAAAATTTGTTGGAAAGAACGTCGTATTGAAAGGTGCTGTTCAACTTCTTCCAGTCGCGCCCAATGGTTTCAGGTTCAGTGCTGTAGGATAGACTTGCTACATCAGTTAAGGATAAAGCAGCAAAGGCCTGAGATACATCATTTGCCTCCGTAGACTCAGTATATTCCATTTCTGCCACTTTGATGTCTGTTTCAGCATTGTGCAAAATTCCTGTTAAGGAGTATTCTACCGGGTCATCTCCCGGATTTGCCCCGTTACCTGTATAGTTTGTGAAAATCAGGTGCCATCCTTCTATGTCGGAGGAGATGTTGTAATCAGCAGAATCTTTACTAAAGACGTTAAATTCAGTCCAGCTTTCTGTCCCAATTTCTCCAACAGCGATGGCCTCTTCCTTGCCAAAGGCAAAATAAGTTTGCTGAGCGTATGTGGTGGTTGGCCTTCCTCCATTGGGGTCAGGGATGGAAGTGTATTTTAAATCAGCTTCAAAGGTTTTTAAACCATAATCTTTTACTTCCACTATCTCGTCGTCATCGCTGCATGCACTAAAGAGGGCAGCTGCAACGGTCAATGCTAAAATGCTTTGTTTCATTGTTTTCTATTTGTAAAATTTATAATTGATGTTGATAAAGAATGATCTTCCGTAAGAAACCGGCGTGCCGGTAGAGCCGGCATGGGCACCTCCGCCTGCTCCGTTGCGTTTCACCGTAGTGATGTCGAAAATGTTTTTAGCACCCACGATCACTTTCAGCTGGTGTTTTAAAAAGCTGCGCGAAAGTGAAGCATTCATTGTTTGGTAGGCATCCTGTTTTCCTTCTTTTATTTGGTTGTCAGTGTTGTCGGTGTAGAAGAAGGGCAGTTTGCCGTTGTATTTGTAGTCGGCAGTAAGCCTGATCTTTGTTGCGGGTTCGGTAAAGCAGATGCCTGCAAAAAAGTCGTTGGTATAATTGTATTTCGAGGCTCCGTTTTCTTCAGTATATGAATTGTGTCTTCCGGTAAGGCCGTAACCTCCCTGTAAGCGCAAGCTTTTGTAAGTGTACGAAATGTTCAGGTCGCCACCCAAGGTCTTGAATTTTTCGATGTTGGAGTAACTGTAAACAGTGCTGTTTTCTTTCTGGATCAGGGTGATGAGGTTGTCAATATCGTTAAAAAAGAGGTTGGCACCCGCTTGCCAGCTGTGTTCCTTCTGCTTTAGCTGAAAGTCGAGCGAGGTATTGAAATTGTTCGAAGATTCGGCATCAAGGTCGCTGTTACCATAGATTTCGTGGTTGCTATCCACAAAAACGTAATGCAGCTCTTTTATGTTGGGTGCTCTGAATCCTTTAGCTGCCGAAGCTCTCCATATAAACAGCTCATTCAGGTTCCAACGAACATTCAGGGAATATACCAGCGGCGAGTTGTAAGCAGTATTGTACGACCAACGCAAACCGGGTTGAAAATCGAGTGCTGCCAGCGGGGAGTATTTCAGGTTGGTAAAAACGGCGTAATCGCCGATTGATTGTTCCCCGCCGGCAATGCGCACTCCTTTCATTTGTTCGATGTTCAAATCAATGCCACTCTTTAATGAAAGTTGATGGGGGATAAAAGTGTGTAGGTGAATAACCCGCATCATTTTCTGGTTCATGTCCTGGGTTTTTTCCTTTTCTCCGGGTGTGGTTGAGAGGGTGCGCAGGTCTTTGTATTCGTCTTGTTCCGAACGTTTGTAAACGTTGAACGATGCCACCACATCCAGGTGGTTTTTATCGTTCCATTTTCCGTTAAAACCTGTGCTGATATCGTAGCGGTCGGTTGTATAATACGTATCAAAAACTTTGTATCCTTCTATGATGTTTCCCTTGTAATGCAGCTTGTCGGAATTGTAGCCAAGCTTGGTATTCCATTGCCATGTATCGCTTTTCCAGGCATGCGCGAGATTGACATGGTACAGGTTTTTGGGCTTCCAATCCACCGAACGGTTGCTTTGGTCGAAATCAACCCCCCGGAAAGATTCGTACCCACCGTCAGCAGAAAACGTATTTTTC
>JBKDZK010000150.1:0-1653 GCA_047971205.1 Draconibacterium sp. | reverse complement strand
GCAACCGGATTGGTGATTATGTCGCACACAGGTCCGGCGCTGCCTGCCTTTCAACAGCTGGAAATTTTAAAGGAATATGGTGTAGATCCTTCTGCGTTTATCTGGACACACGCCAACAACGAAAAAGACCGGGCAAAACTACTGGAAGCGACGAGAATGGGCGTTTTCATCGCATTCGATGGCTTCAAACCCGACAAAGTGGACGAATACCTCGATTTTATTCTGTACATGAAAAAACACGGACAGCTTCCGCAGGTTTTACTTTCGCACGATGCCGGCTGGTACTCTCCGGGACAACCCGATGGCGGGGATTTCAGGGGTTACAGCGATATCGAAACATACCTTATACCGGCCATGGAAAAAGCGGGTATCGCTCAGTTCGATCTGTTCCAGCTATTTTTCCGCGCTCCTGCTGATGCATTTCGGATACGTGAGCTTCCGGTTCAGTAATAAAATATCCTCCCCTGCCCCACACCAGCAGTAAAATACTGTTCAATCATTTTACATTCTTTCCGAATATGTTTTAGGAAGGCTTGTGAAACCTATTCCTCTTTTTGGGGTATATACAATTACTCAAATCAGCTGTAAAGTACAGTTAACGATGTGCTACCTTTAGATTTACTGTCATGCAATACAGATCGAACTGCATTTTGGCGTATATTCCTCAAACTCCGGCTGGTATCGATATTTTAAAACAAGCTCTTTTTTTCAAAGAAGCGCTCGAAATGCGGATTTTCCTGCTGGATATCATCCGCACAGGAACCTTTTTTGCTCCCCGGTTGCAATCTCAAAAGAATCAACTTAGGCACAAAAATGAACTCAACAAATTCACTGAATTCATCGGCAAAGCGATGGAAACGAAAATCCCGTCGGATGTTGTTCCGCGCATCGGTTGGGGGAAAGTAGTCAAAACCCTGATTAGCGAATCGGAACGGGGTGGCTACGAATTCGTGATGCTCGACAAAAGCGAGAGAAAAAATGCGGAAGGCCTTACCCGTGCTGAAGTTGATCGCTATGTAAGCAAATCTTTTTGCCCGGTTCTTCTGATTGACAAAGACCAGCCGGTTGATCGTATCGATAAAATTATAATTCCGATCGACATTTCACAACGAACCCAAAAAAGGCTTTACTGGGTCACTTTCTTCGCCAAAAAATTCCATGCAAAAATTCAGATCGTTTCAGCGCTGAACATCGATATCAAAGAAACCAAGAGTCTGGCCTACAAAAATGCGGAAAACCTAAAAACGATGCTGGAGGCCAGGGGTGTTTCCTGCGAAGTGAAAATCATAAAACCAATTGGCAAAGAGATCCACACCGCGGTGTTGGAGTACATCGAAGAGGAAAAATCAGGCATGGTGATCATCCGGACGCACAAGGAGATTCGTTTCTCGGGAAGAAAAATCGGAAAGTTTGTTTCGGGGATCATACACGGTTGCCCGGTACCTGTATTTACAGTGGGCGGTGTAACTCAGAATTTTGATATCCATTCTATTTGACATTCAATTATTCCAAACAACCATGGCCGACCGAAATGAAGAAATAACGCAGAAAATTTATATTAGAATAAAGAAAATTCTTGAAGTTGACTATCCCCGTGGCAGAGCCAAGGAGTATTACGCCAACTTCATTTCAGCTAAATCGCTGAAAACCGAA
>JBKDZK010000149.1:0-2218 GCA_047971205.1 Draconibacterium sp. | reverse complement strand
AGATTTGGAGCTGGAGCCATTCTATAAACTTCATAAATCGAGATATGCAATATATTTTAAAGTAGTGAGCAAAGAAGAGCTTTCTAAAATGGAAGCAGAAATGGCAAAGAAAGAAGCCGAGAATAAAGCTTTGGCAGATGCTACGGTTGACCTTATCTTTCCCGGAGAGCAACAGCCGGAGTCTGACCATTTTATTAAAACCAAAAACTCGAATGCCGGAGTTCACAAAGGAAAACACTGGCGAGATGCGACAGGTTGGTTCAGCTACGAAATGAGAAATCCGATACTAGAAGCTCGAAAACTTAGGGTGATGTATCTTGGCTCGGATAATGGCAGAGAGTTTACAGTCAAAATTAATGGAATAAAAGTAGCAGATGTAAAGCTCGACGGTAGTAAAGGAGGTATATTCTTCACCGAAAATTATGAACTGCCCAAAACATCTCAAGGTTCGGAAAAACTTGTCGTGAAGTTCGAAGCCGCTAAAGGCTCAACAGCAGGTGGAGTTTATGAGGTGAGGCTGATGAAGTGATTATAATAAACAAAAACCCCGGGACAATACATGCCCCGGGGAAAAATCAAAAATCAACTAACCTCTAAAGTCGCTCAGCAACTTTATCCCAGTTTATAACTTTGAAAAATGCTTAAATGTAATCAGGACGTCGGTTCTGATAGTACAGATAATAGGCGTTTTCCCATACATCGAGTGCCAGAAGTGGCGTTCCTTGTACGTCAACATCATCCATCAATGGGTTATCCTGATTAGCTGTAGATGAAATTACTAAGCTATCACCCTGTTTCACTAACCATGCCCAACCCGACCCAAAGCGAGTAGCGGCTGCATTAGCGAAAGCTTCTTTAAACTTTTCGTACGAGCCGAAAGAGTTTGTTATTTGTTTGGCAAGGTCTCCCTCAGGTGTTGGTGCTCCGCCCGGAGTCATAACATCCCAAAACATACAGTGATTATAAAAACCACCACCATTGTTTCGGATTCCTGCCGAATGTTTTGAAATCTCAGCAAAAATTGCTTCAACAGATTTACCTTCCAATCCGCTTCCTTCAAGCACTTTGTTGAAGTTGGCAGTGTATGCTGCATGATGCTTAGAATGGTGAATTTCCATTGTTTTTGCATCAATCACAGGTTCTAGTGCATCATACGCATAACCTAATTTAGGTAATTCAAATGGCATAATTTTTATTTGTGTAGATTAATAACTAGTGTTTATGTTCAACTTTCAATAGCTAAAACGAATTAAGTAGGGATAATGTTCAAAATAGATAAAAATAAATTCAATTTATTTCATTTAATAGTTATAGAATATCGTTATTCCCGTATCGACTTGTTGCTCCCCGCAATTCGCAATTCCAATCAAGAGTTTGTGTTCGAATATTGTTGTCATACATGTTGACAATCTGACACTGTCGAGAGGCGTATGAACTGCCATTTTATCGCTATTTCATCATGATGCCCCTTTGGCATACTTTTGGCTAATGAAAGGATATGGAACTCAAAATTGATAATTACAAATACAATATTAAACAAATTAAATTTTAATAGAAATGGCAGATTTGAAAGGGAAAATCCTTGCAGGTAAGATTCTTGTTCTACCTCAGGAAGCTGAAACAAAAACAGCAAGTGGAATCATTATTCCTGATTCGGCAAAAGAAAAGCCTTTAGCAGGGAAAGTTGTTTTAGTAGGTGCGGATAAAAAAGATGAACCTATGGAGGTAGCAGTTGGCGATACTGTTTTCCACGGTAAGTATGCCGGAACCGAACTTAACATCGATGGTGTAGACTATCTTTTACTTTCGCAAACTGATGTTCTTTACATCGCTTAATTATTACAATTAATCAAAAAAATAATATTTAGACAAAATGGCTAAAGAAATTAAATTCAATATAGAAGCTCGCGACGGTCTTAAAAAAGGCGTTGACGTATTGGCTGATGCTGTAAAGGTAACTCTTGGACCTAAGGGGCGTAACGTAGTAATCGAAAAATCTTTCGGAGCTCCTCATATCACTAAAGATGGTGTGTCGGTAGCTAAAGAAATCGAACTTTCGAATGCTATTGAGAATATCGGTGCTCAGATGGTAAAAGAGGTTGCAAGCAAAACAGGCGATGATGCAGGTGATGGTACTACTACCGCTACAGTGTTGGCTCAATCAATCGTAAATGTTGGTCTTAAAAACGTTGCTGCGGGTGCTAATCCAATGGACTTG
>JBKDZK010000148.1:0-1539 GCA_047971205.1 Draconibacterium sp. | reverse complement strand
GAACTTTTGGTACCCTTAAATTATGAGGTGGCGGTTGATTTCTCACCGGTATCAGCATTTGATAAGGCCCCCGGATGTTCTTTTACCGGCGAAATAATCTCAACTTACAATAACGGAGCCGATGGCCGTGTGTGGTATGAAACAGTAACGAAGAAAAGAATGGTTCGTAAGCCGTTTAAGGAAACCGTGACAAAAACCGTGGAGAAAAATGTCTTTGTTGACGTTCTGAAAAACAACTATCTTTGCCCCTCTGAAAAAGAAATCAAAGAATCTTCAAAATAATTCAGAATGAGTAAGTTCAAACGTACGCTGATAACCACCGCGCTACCTTATGCCAATGGCCCGATTCACATCGGTCACCTGGCCGGAGTTTATGTTCCGGCTGATATTTATGCCCGTTACCTTCGCCTAAAAAAGGAAGACGTGATTATGATTGGCGGTTCCGACGAACACGGAGTGCCGATTACGATCAAGGCTAAAAATGAAGGTGTTACGCCGCAGGATATTGTAGATAGATACCACGAAATTATCAAGGAATCTTTTCAGAAACTGGGTATTTCGTTTGATGTGTATTCGCGTACGAGTTCGGAGATTCATCACGAAACGGCTTCTGAATTTTTTAGAAAGCTTTATGAAACGGGTAAGTTAATTGAAAAAACATCGGAGCAATATTTCGATGAGGAGAACAAACAGTTTCTGGCCGACCGTTACATTATTGGCACCTGTCCGAAATGTGGTTTTGAGAAAGCCTATGGCGACCAGTGCGAAAGCTGCTGAACATCGCTTAGCCCGACTGAATTGATCAATCCAATTTCGACTCTTAGCGGAAACCAGCCGGTTTTAAAGGAAACCAAACACTGGTATTTGCCGCTCGACCAATACGAGCCGTGGTTGCGTGAGTGGATTTTGGAAGGTCACAAAGAATGGAAACCGAACGTGTACGGCCAGGTGAAATCGTGGATCGACGGAGGTTTGCAGCCGCGCGCGGTTACCCGCGACCTCGAATGGGGTGTGCCGGTGCCGGTGGAAGGTATCGAAGGCAAAGTGTTGTACGTATGGTTTGATGCACCGATCGGTTATATCTCGGCTACCAAAGAACTGACGCCCGAGTGGGAAACGTATTGGAAAGACCCGGAAACAAGGATGTTGCATTTTATCGGGAAAGACAACATTGTTTTTCACTGTATCATTTTCCCGGCTATGCTGAAAGCGGAAGGAACCTACAACTTGCCTGAAAATGTGCCGGCGAATGAATTCCTGAACCTGGAAAACGATAAAATATCCACTTCACGAAACTGGGCGGTTTGGTTGCACGAGTATCTGGAAGAATTCCCTGGAAAAGAAGATGTGCTGAAATATGTGTTGACAGCCAATGCGCCGGAAACCAAAGACAACGATTTTACCTGGAAAGATTTTCAGGCACGCAATAACAACGAGCTGGTGGCAGTACTGGGCAACTTTGTAAACCGGGCGCTGGTGCTTACACAAAAATATTACGACGGTGTAATTCCGGCAGCCGGGGAACTTTCGGATTTTGAC
>JBKDZK010000147.1:0-37948 GCA_047971205.1 Draconibacterium sp. | reverse complement strand
ATTTTATCAAAAAAGCACACGAGTTGGGAATCCGGGTACAGGTATCAATGAATACCTTTGTTGGCGGGCACAATTTCTTTGACCGCGGTCAGGTTTACACAGACCACCCGGAATGGGCAAGCATGGTTTATACTCCCACAGAAGGGATTGTTTCCATAATGACACAAAAGAAAAAGTACTCAGCGATGATCAATCCGATCAATCCCGATTTCCAGGAACATATCCTGAATGTTTTTAAGGAAGTGGTTACCAAATACCCAGAACTCGATGGGATTATTCTCGACCGCGTTCGATACGACGGAATTATGGCTGACTTTTCGGATTACACAAGACAAAAATTTGAAGAGCATCTGGGAGAAAAAATCCAAAATTTCCCAACAGATATTTATGAGTGGAAAACCGATGAGAACGGAAAAAGCGATTATGTACCTGGCAAATATTTCAAAAAATGGTTGGAATGGCGCGCAATGAACATCTACAACTTCATGTCGCTGGCCGCACAAACCGTTAAAGAAGTAAACCCGAATATCTCATTTGGCACTTATACCGGAGCCTGGTATCCATCCTATTTTGAAGTGGGAGTTAACTGGGCCAGCAACCAATACGATGTTTCAAAAGACTTTAACTGGGCAACACCCGAATATAAAAATTACGGTTATGCCGAGGTATTAGACTTATTCACCGTTGGAAACTATTACACCAACGTAACGATGGATGAGTACCTGGAAAGCAACAACCTGGTAAAAAACGAAACCGATAGTAAAGCTGCCCGCGGCACCTGGTATTGTGTAGAAGGTTCGTGCGAAAAGATAAAAGGCATTCTGAACGGTCGTCCGTTTTACGGCGGTATTCTGGTGGATCAGTTTTATGACAAGCGTCCGCAACTATCTCGCTCTATTGCAATGAACTTTCAGGCTTCTGATGGTTTGATGGTATTTGACATCGTTCATATTATCCAAAAGAATATGTGGAAAGAAGTTGAAGATGGATTTAAAATGGCTGCTGATCCTGACTACTTCAAAAAAGACAAAGAATAGCAAAAATCGATTTAAACAAGAGGAAGAGAAATAAAACAGACATGAAGAGGAGTATTTTCTTGTTATTGCTGATTGGCCTGGCATTGTATTCGCAGGCAATCGGAAACCCGGTAACAAACCGTGTGGTAAAAGGTAGTGTTAGTTGCAACGGAAAAGCAGTTGCCGGCGTGGCAGTTACCGATGGTTATTCGGTGTGCCTCACCAATAACAAAGGGAAATACTCGCTGAATGTCGATCCGAAAAGCCGCTTTGTTTACCTCTCTTCTCCCGCCGGATATACGGTTGAAACAGAAAATTCAGTACCCCGTTTTTTCCAGGCTGTTCCTTCGGGCAACGAAAAAAACAGCACGCTTGACTTTCAGCTAAAAAAGACAGCGGATGACACCCAACATGGCTTTGTTGTTTGGGCCGATCCGCAGATAAAATCGGCAGCGGAGGCAGAGCAGGCAAAGGAAGTGGCCAACGATGTAAAGGAGTTATTGAAAAAGTACGATAGTTTTTCTTTTCACGGGATGGGTTGTGGCGACATTGTTGGCGACAACCCATCTCTTTTCGACAGCATAAAAAACATGCTCACTCCGCTTGAAATTCCTTTTTACCAGTCCATTGGAAACCACGACCTGCACTACAATTCAAGATCGAACGAAGCTTCGTCCGATGTTTACGAATCACATTTCGGACCTGCTTATTACTCCTTTAACCGGGGCGATGTTCACTACGTGGTTCTGAACGATATATTCTACATTGGCCGGGATTATTTCTACATCGGGTATTTGCCCGAAACGCAATTATCGTGGTTGGAAAAAGACTTGTCGTATGTGGAAGATGGAAAAACGGTAGTGGTTGTTTTACACATTCCCACCGCTTTGGACGAACAGGATATAAAGCAATTTTCGTATTCCAACATTTCCAAATCGGTGTCGAACAAAAACGCTTTGTACAAAATTCTGGAACCGTACCAGGCGCACATTATTTCGGGGCATATGCATTATTCCAACAATGTTGTCATATCTCCGAAGCTATTCGAGCACAACGTTTCATCGGTTTGCGGTGCCTGGTGGCAGGGGCCCTACGCCCTCGATGGCACCCCAAAAGGCTACGCAGTTTTTGAAGCCGACGGCCCCAATCTAAGCTGGTACTATAAAAGTGCCGGCTTCAGCAAAGATTATCAGTTCAACGCCTATGCGGTGGGCGAAAATAAGGAACAGCCAGGCTTTATTACGGCCAATATTTGGAACTGGGACCCGGAATGGAAGGTTTACTGGTACGAAAACGGTACCCGGATGGGAGAAATGGAAGCCTACACCGGAACCGACCCAGCAGCGCAAAAAGTCTACTCCGACAAGGACAAACTGGCCTACAAGTGGGTTAGCGCACTTCCCACCAAACATTTGTTCCGCGCAAAGCCGCATTCGTCTTCCGCAAAAATTACAGTTGAAGTGATTGATCGCTTTGGAAATAGTTATAAACAAGATTTAAATTAACCGATTATACCGCGAGAGGTAACTATCGGCATGGATGAAATAAACAAAACCTAACACCGCAAAAGACGAGGAGAATATCTGTCGGTTTTGAAACAAAGAAGGAAAACCGGGAAGACAACCAGACAGAGTATAGGATTTACTAAAAAAACAAAAAATGAACTTTGACATAATCGATATATCCATTATTATCGGGTATATACTGCTTAGTATTTTTATTGGCTTTTGGATATCTAAACGAGCCAGTACAAGTCTTCAGAATTATTTTCTCGGAGGAAACAAATTAAAATGGTATTACCTGGGGCTTTCCAACGGCTCGGGAATGTTTGATATTTCCGGAACAACGTGGACGGTCACCATCTTTTTTGTGTACGGACTGAAAAGTGTCTGGATTCCCTGGCTGTGGCCGGTTTGGAACCAGATATTCATTATGATTTTTATGGCCATCTGGCTCCGCAGATCCAATGTTATGACCGGGGCTGAGTGGATCATTACCCGTTTTGGCGATCAAAAGGGCGGGAAACTTTCGCACATTATTGTGGTGGTTTTTGCCATCATCAGTGCCATCGGGTTTATCGCTTATTTCTTTGTGGGAATCGGAAAGTTTGCCGTCACCATTTTCCCCTGGGATCTATCGTTTTATATGGGTTCCTTTCACTTTATTTCTGAATACGTATATGCAACCATATTGCTGTCGCTTACAACCATCTATGTAATCAAAGGCGGGATGTACAGTGTGGTAGCAACCGAAGTGATGCAGTTTTTTGTGATGACCATCGCCTGTATTGCAGTGGCATGGTTTGCCATGAACAAGGTTTCGGCCGAAGAAATTAACGCGGCAGTGCCGGTTGGCTGGTTCGACATTATGCCAAGCTGGAAAACAAGTCTCGACTGGACGGGAATTTTCGACCAGGTAAATGAAAAGATCGCACAGGATGGTTTTGGGATGCTGGGCGCTTTGGTAATGATGATGTTTTTCAAAGGCATTTTTTCGAGCCTGGCCGGCCCCGTGCCCGGTTACGACATGCAGCGTGTACTTTCCACACAAACGCCACGTGATGCTGCCAAAATGAGCGGACTTACTTCGCTGGTGCTTTACCCGCCCCGCTACTTAATGGTTGCAGGGCTTGGAATACTCGGCCTTGTGCTGGTGGCCCCCACGATGAAAGCCGGTGGCGGAGAGATCGACTTTGAAAAGATCCTTCCGTATGTGATTAACAACCTGCTTCCGGTTGGGCTGAAAGGAATTATCATGGCCGGACTGCTGGCTGCTTTTATGTCCACCTTCTCGGCTTTTGTGAACGCAGCGCCGGCATACATCGTCAACGACCTGTACAAAAAGTACATCAACCCGAACGCTACCAGTAAAAAATACATCCAAATCAGCTACATCGCTTCCATCGGGATTGTGGTTGTGGGAATCATTTTCGGATTTTTCTCGGCCTCCATCAACTCGCTCACCTTGTGGATCACCTCATCGCTTTACGGCGGTTACGTGGCAGCCAACGTGTTAAAATGGGTTTGGTGGCGCTTTAACGGCTACGGATATTTCTGGGGAATGCTGGCCGGTTTGCTGGCTTCGACCCTAAAATTCCTGTTCTTCCCACACACGCCCGACATTTACCTTTTTCCGCTCATCCTAGTGATGGCTTCTGCCGGAAGTTTCCTCGGATGCTTCCTGTCGAAACCGGTGGATGATGAAATACTGATTGAATTCTACAAAAATGTACGCCCGTGGGGCTGGTGGGGACCAATACATAAAAAAGCCCTGAAAAAGTACCCGAACCTTACCAAAAACAAAGACCTGGCTCGCGACAGTTTCAACGTTGTGGTGGGAATTGTGTGGCAAACGACCCTCATCGTGGCTCCTATTTACCTGGTGGTAAGGCACTACAACGGGCTGATCATCTCGCTGATACTTTTCGCGGTCACTTCCGTAATACTCAAATTCAACTGGCTGGATAAAATCAAAGATTATGAAGAAATTTAAAACCCAACGCATTGCATTCCTCCTGTTTGGAATAATGCTCGCAGCAGGCACCTTGTTTTCCGAAACAAGCACGGCACAAAACCCGCTGCCCTACGATACAACTTATACTTTCGACCATTACAAAAAGCTGCGCGCCTTTTATGAGAGTCTGCCCAATTCCAGGAATGAAATTGTATTTCTGGGCAACAGCATAACCGAAAGAGGCAACTGGAACGAGCTTTTCAAAAACAAAAACATCGTTAACCGCGGAATTGGCGGCGATGTGTGCTTCGGCGTATTAAACCGCATCGACGAGGTGCTGGCTTCAAAACCCAAAACCATTTTTCTGATGATCGGGATCAACGACATTGGGCGCAGCGTTCCCGTAGAGGTTATTGCCGGGAAAATCAGGGAAATTATACAGGCGGTTAAAACCCAATCGCCCAAAACAAAGCTATACCTGCAAAGCGTGCTCCCCATCAACGAAAAAGTTATCTGGTTCGATTACATGAAAAACAAATCGGACAAAATTGCTTTGCTGAACAAGCAGTTAAAACCAATTGCGACAGAGGAACGTATTCCCTATCTGGACCTGTATTCAGAATTTGCTGACGAGCACGGACAACTTTTACCTCAATATACAGCGGACGGTATTCACCTGACTGCCGCCGGATACCTGAAATGGCGCGAAGTATTTCAGCAAGAGGGAATTAAATTATAGAATAGTAAACAGACTTAAAAGATATTTTGAATCAAATGAAGATCAAAGGCACTTTCTTAGACGAAATAAGTCATGATATCCCGCATCAGAACTGGGGTAGGAAAGAATGGGACCAGGATTTTGCCTATATGAAGCAAGTAGGTATAAACACGGTCATTTTAATCAGGAGTGGCTACAGGAAATGGCTGACATATCCTTCCGAAGTTTTGCTGGAAAGAGAAAAAGCATACCGACCACCGGTTGACCTTGTTCAGATGTTCCTGGAACTGAGCGAAAAGCATCAGATGGATTTCTATTTCGGCTTGTACGATTCAGGAAAATATTGGGAAAAGGGCGACTTCCAACAAGAACTCGATCTCAATAAACTGGTAATCGACGAGGTATGGTCGAAATACGGAACCATGAACGCCTTCAAAGGCTGGTACATTTCGCAGGAATGCAGCCATAAAACCGGGGCCATCATCGACATGTACCGTGGTTTGGGCGAGCACGGCAAATCGGCTTCCGGAAACCTCACTACGCTGATATCGCCGTATATCGACGGGGTAAAAAACATCAGCCAGTACAACAATGAAACCAGCCGCGATTTAGGAGTTAGCCTGAAAAAACACGAGCAGGACTGGGATGAAATTTTTGACGGAATTAAAGATGCCATCGACATTGTAGCTTTCCAGGATGGGCATATTGAATTTGACGAGCTGGACGATTTTCTGCGTGTCAACAAACAACTGGCCGACAAATACGGCATCCGCAGCTGGACCAACTCCGAAACTTTCGACCGCGATATGCCCATCAAATTTTTACCCATTAAGTGGGAAAAACTGCTAATGAAGCTGGAAGCTGCCCAAAGAGTTGGAATGGAGCAGGCCATTACTTTTGAATTTTCACACTTTATGAGCCCGCAGTCGGCCTACCTGCAAGCCGGACATTTGTACAACCGTTACCAGGAATACCTGGCAGCATTAAAAGGATAACATGGAAACACTGAATTTTAAAAATTTAGCTGAGCAATACAAAGCGGAACTACTCAACAACGTGGTTCCCTTCTGGTTGAATAAGTCGCAAGACCAGGATTTTGGCGGTTTTTTCACCTGCCTCAACCGCGAAGGAGAAGTTTTTGATACTGATAAATTCATCTGGCTACAGGGACGTGAAGTCTGGTTGTTTTCGATGCTTTACAACCAGGTGGAGAAAAAACAGGAATGGCTCGATGCGGCAATTCAGGGAGCCGAATTCCTCAAAAAATACGGGCACGACGGCAACCTGAACTGGTATTTTTCGCTGACACGCGAAGGCAAACCGCTGATTGAGCCGTACAACATCTTCTCGTACACTTTTGCCACCATGGCTTTTGGCCAGCTTAGCAAAGCAACCGGCAACCAGGAATATACCGACATTGCGCTGAAAACCTTCGATATTATTTTGGCGAAAACCGAGAATCCGAAAGGACACTGGAACAAAGCTTACCCGGGTACACGCAACCTGAAAAATTTTGCCTTACCCATGATTTTGTGCAACCTGGCACTTGAGATCGAGCATCTTCTGGATGAAGAGTTTTTGAAACAGACCATGGAAACCTGTATTCACGAGGTAATGGATGTTTTCTACCGTCCGGAACTGGGCCTGGTGGTCGAGAATTTACATACGGATGGCAGTTTGTCGGATACTTTCGACGGGCGCCTGCTCAATCCCGGGCATGCCATCGAAGCCATGTGGTTCATCATGGATCTGGGAGTTCGGCTCAACCGTCCGGAGCTTGTTACACAGGCCAACGATATTGCAATAAAAATGGTGGAATACGGCTGGGACGAACAATACGGCGGTATTTTCTATTTTATGGATCGTTTGGGACATCCGACACAACAATTGGAATGGGACCAAAAACTGTGGTGGGTACACATCGAAACGCTGATTACCATGCTGAAAGGCTACCAGCTTACCGGTTCGGAGAAAAGCCTGGAGTGGTTTAAAAAAGTACACGACTACGCCTGGACTCATTTTAAAGACGAAGAACATCCCGAGTGGTTTGGCTACCTGAACCGTCGCGGCGAAGTGCTGCTTCCGTTAAAAGGCGGAAAATGGAAAGGATGCTTCCACGTACCACGCGGACTTTACCAATGCTGGCAAACCCTCGAAAAAATTGACCAACTAAAACAATAATTATGAAGAATACGGGAATCACCCTACTTCTGCTTCTGCTGTTTATTTGCGCCGTACCAACCACGGCTCAGATACCAACCGACACAACATTTTATCCGGCCGGCGACGATGCGGTCCAGTACATGGGCCGTGTTCAGCCAACTGCTGATGCGGTAAAATACAACTGGCCGGGAGTAAGCATTTTTACGGCTTTTACCGGGCAAAAACTGGGCATTCAAATAAAAGGCGGAGATCGTAACTATTTCAATGTTTGGATCGATGATCGTCCGGAGCAGGTTTTGTACGCAGTAAACGATACCCTTTGGTGGTATCCCGGAAAATTATCAAAAGGAACTCACCAGCTAAGAATAGTAAAGCGAACCGAAGGAGGAATGGGAATCGCTGAGTTTACAGGCATTTATGTGGGTGCGAAAGAAAGTCTTCTGAAACCGGCGCCGCTTCCCGAGAGGAAACTCCTGTTTATCGGGAACTCGATCACCTGTGGTTACGGAACCGAAGGGAAAGACAAATCGGAGCGCTTTAAACCGGCCACCGAAAACTGCGAAAAATCCTATGCAACCATCGTTGCGCGAGCGTTTGATTCTCAATATCATCTGATTTCGCATTCGGGACTTGGAATGATTCGCAACTACGGCGACAAAGACAAAATTTCCACCAAGCTGGCACCGATGCCCACCCGTTTGGAGTACCTGCTCGATGAAGATTCCACACATACGTACCCTTTGCAGGAGTATGTGCCGGATGCCATTGTAATCAACCTGGGAACAAATGATTTTAGCACTCAGCCATTTCCTGACGAGCCCGATTTTATTAACGCCGGAAAAAAGCTGGTCAACAAACTACACCGGGAATTTCCGCACACAAAAATAGTTTGCGTAACCGGCCCGATGATCAACGAGCCCTGTTTTTCCTACACAAAAAAAATGGTGGAAGAGCTCCGGACAGAACTGGAAGCTTTGCAGATCGTTTTTGTGGGAATACCGGGAAACCTGCTTAACAGGGAAGAAGACCTGGGATCTGACTGGCACCCTTCCTACCGCGGCCAATTAAAATCGGGCCACATGCTTATCCCGGTTTTGGGCACCATGCTCGACTGGAATTATTCGCTGGATGAAATTCTGGAAAATTTGAAAAATTAAACATGAAAAGACGAAATTTTATAGGAATGCTGGGAGCAGGCAGCAGTGCTTTGGCTGCGGCTCCTTTTATCTCAATACCGGCCACTTCGGTTGCCAGCCCTGCTGCTAAAAAACGAATCGGAAATTCGGAAATGACTGCCGACCTGGTGGTTGCCGGCGCCGGAATGGGCGGTTGCGCCTGTGCTTTAGGTGCACTTCGTAACGGGCTTTCCGTAATTATGACCGAAGAAACCGACTGGATTGGCGGGCAGCTAACCCAGCAAGGCGTGCCTTTTGATGAACACCGCTGGATTGAAACACACGGTGCTACCCAATTGTACCGCGATTTCCGCACTGCACTCCGGAATTATTACCGGAAAAATTATCCGCTGACACCCGGTGCAGCTGCCCGCGAAAACCTGAACCCGGGAGATGGTGCCGTTTCGCGTTTGTGTGTGGAACCTCGCGTAGGACTGGCCGTTTTGTACGAAATGCTGGCCCCGTACATCAGCGCCGGAAAGCTAACGATATTGCTGAACAGCAAAGTAAGCAAAGCAGAAGTAAGCAGCAACAAGGTTCAGGCACTCGCGGTCCGGAACCTGGAATCGGGAAACGAATACTGGCTGAAAGCACCTTATTTTGCTGACGCTACCGAAACAGGCGAATTACTGCCACTTTCGGATACCGAATACTACCTTGGAACCGAATCGAAAGCAGAAACGGGCGAGCTGCACGCTCCTGAAAAAGGCAGCACCGAAAACCAACAGGCTTTTACACTTTGCTTTGCGCTGGATTATTGCCCCGGCGAAAACCATGTAATCGACAAACCGGAAAAATACGATTTCTGGAAAAATTATATTCCGCAGTTGACACCTTCTTGGCCGGGGCGTTTACTCGATCTCACCTACTCCACTCCGTCAACCCTGGAACCCAAAAAACTCGGATTTCATCCGGGGGGAGGTGCCACGGGCAGCGTGCTGAATTTGTGGAACTACCGGAAAATCATCAACCGGAATAATTTTACCCCGGGGCTTTATTCGGGTGATATTACCATTATTAACTGGCCGCAAAACGACTACATGCTGGGCAACCTGGTGGATGTAAGCGAAAAAGAATTTAAGAAACACGTGGAAGGCGCTCGCGAATTGAACCGTTCGCTGGTATACTGGCTGCAAACCGAAGTGGAACGCCCCGATGGCGGCGCAGGCTGGCCTGGTATCCGCTTGCGAAAAGACATGCTCGGAACCGAAGACGGGATGGCAAAATACCCTTACATCCGTGAAGGACGACGCATAAAAGCCATGTTTACCATTCTGGAGGAACACGTGGGGGTTGAAAACCGAAAACTGGTAAAAGGAGAAGCTGCTTCCAAAAAAGCTGAAAGTTTCTACGACAGTATTGGGGTCGGCTCTTACTACCTCGATCTGCACCCGACCACCCAGGGCGACAACTACATCGATTTGCCATCGTTGCCGTTTGAAATTCCGCTTGGCTCTTTAATTCCGCAACGCATGGAAAACCTGCTGCCTGCTGCCAAAAACATCGGAAGTACACACATCACCAACGGCTGCTACCGTCTGCACCCGGTTGAATGGAACATTGGCGAAGTAGTAGGAATGCTGGTACATTTTTCAGGAAAGAATAACGTAACACCCCGCCAGGTTTGGGAAACCCGGAAATACTTAAATGAGTTCCAGGATTTCATTCAAAAGCAAGGCGTGGAAATTAAATGGCCGGAATAAATCCATACATTTGGGAGTATTGTGAAACCTACAACAGGCAATTTTTAAGCCTTTAAAATTATTTCCCTTATTATGAGACAGATAAAATCATTTTTCCTGCATGTTCTTGTTTTTTGCAGCGTTCTGGCGTTTTCCGTCCAACCATCTTTTGCCGTAACAGGAAACAGCAACGGAGCATCAGACACGATCAAAGTTCTGACCATCGGCAATAGTTTTGCCGACAACGCCTGCCATTACCTGAATGAAATCACCCAATCAGTGGAAGGATGCAACATCCTGATTGAAAAAGCAAATTTGGGGGGTTGTTCGCTGGAAAGACATGCCGGACTGATCGGAAAAAGCACGGAAGATCCCAACGAGAAGACCTACAAGGGACAATCGCTAAAAGACCTGCTGCAAAGCAACGATTGGGACGTGGTAACCATTCAACAGGTTAGCGGAAACAGTTTCCGGAAGGAAACCTTTCAGCCTTATGCCGATCAGATTGTCAAGCATGTAAAGGAATACGCGCCCGGTGCTCAGATTTTTGTGCACGAAACCTGGCCTTATGCGCCGGATTGCAAAAGGTTGGGCGAATACAGTATTTCTTACAAGGAAATGTATAAAAAGCTGAACAAGAACTACAAAACACTGGCAAGGTGATACGATGCACCCAAACTGGAGTCGGGCGATGCCTTTTTTCTTTCTCAGAAAAAAGACAAAGACATTGACCTTTGGAGCCCCAGCGACCGGTACCATGCGAGCGCCAATGGCTGCTACCTTGCCGGGTGTGTTTGGTTTGGAAAACTGTTTGGCGTGAGCCCCGAAAAAATAACTTTTGTACCGAAAGATGTACCTGCTGAAACAGCTCGGTTTCTTCGGGAAATTGCCGCGAAATAAATCATCGAAGCAATAGATTCCTGAAATATATCGCGATCGGTTTACGCTTCTTATAAATTTTTATTAATGGAAGCAACCTTTCATCCACTTTTTTCATCTTTGAGATGATAAGTTCTATTCTCTTAATGCTATCTTTAAATATGAATTACCAAACTTTTTCCAATCCTACAAAAAAAATGCTTCACCGGAAAGCCAAAACTTATTCCAGATATGCAAAAGTCTTAATAGTTGTTTCGTGTTGGATAATTATAAAAATATTGGTAAGCTGTAAACTTCCTCCTCCAATCGATTTCAAATACAACTCAATAAAAATTGAAGGTGTGAATAACAATAGCGAATACATCGGAGACAACATTACTGACACAATTTATGCAGAAGCTCTTTGTATAAAATTGTCATTGTTTGATTCTGTTCAATATTATGCGCAGTCCAACTTTAAAGCCAATGTACCTTTGTTCTCGTTTAAAAAAGCTATGGCTATGGAAGATGTAATTACTTATGCACCAGAGATAAAGCTTGCTTCAATAAAAATCGTAAGCAATTACAGTCTTAATAACGAAATAAAAGCAGGAGATGATGTTACAGATATGTTCCTATATACGGATAAACGTTTTTCATCCGGTCTTTATAATTATCAGGAGTGGGCTATTTCGGATTTTAACAGCGCACACAGCAACCCGGGAAGTTTTGTTTTTATGGCCTTAAAAGTAGCAGTAGAAAACAGCAAAGCACAATTTTATATAGAAGTGCAATTTGAAGATGGCTCCATGTTATCAGATACTACGAACACCTTTCACATAATTACCCCATAACATGAAAACTACTATTAGCTTACTCTTAATTCTTTTTTTGTGCTTTAGGCTTAATGCACAGCAAAAGAAATTCAGGAATTTTGAGATTTTCTGGACAGTTGGTTTCGCAGAAATGGATATTGAAGAATTTCCGGTTAACGAGAATGGCGATTACTTAAACTTTTTTAGCACCTACCCCGGTGGTGCCGACTTAATTACAAGTAAACTTGGCCTTAGCTTCGATTTTTTAAACAAACTCTCAACAGAGGCCGTAATTATCCTTACCGACGACCTTTCCCCTGATAATTTTGACCTTTCATTTTATTACAACCCATCGCCTAAAATTGGAATTGGGATTGGCACCATGCTTTATAAAAACTGGATTTCCTCGGCAGAGGACAATTATCTCAAAAATCAAATCGACTATTACTGGACAAGTGGCCTGTCAAGAGATTTTAGGATTTATGACTGGGGATTTTACATTACACCGGTTATACGACCATTTTACTCCGACACATTTAAGGCATTAATAAAATTTAAAGCAGGATTAAGCAGTTTTTCAGAACTTAACTCATCATACTCTTGTAAACGAATCAACTCGAATGAAAGACGGATATATACCATTTCAACCACACGGAATTTCCAGCCTTTTATCAATCCTTCGGTTCAACTTCGATTTAAGCTTTTTAAGATTAAATCTACTTCGGTAGGGCTTGTTTGTAATTCAGCATTTTTCTACGGGAAAAGAAGTATTGACTACCAGCGTTCAGTTCAAATCTGGACAAGTGATAATATATCGACTCAACAAATAAAAAGCGATAAACATAAGTACTGCCGCAACGAATGGGATTTCGGGTTATATGTAGCTTGGTAATCAACAGTA
The DNA here is from genome assembly GCA_047971205.1 of Draconibacterium sp. Taxonomy (GTDB): domain Bacteria; phylum Bacteroidota; class Bacteroidia; order Bacteroidales; family Prolixibacteraceae; genus Draconibacterium. Next base: position 25,167 of record JBKDZK010000147.1, on the reverse strand, counting down.
AAGTCATCTGCTCACCTCCGGTTTATGCAGATAGTGAGCAGATGACTATTCCTGAAAACTAATCCAATTTATGAATCACCAAACCAGATCGTAGTTTAGGCTCGAACCAGGTAGTTTTAGGCGGCATAATGTTTCCACTGTCGGCAATATTGATCAGCTGTTCCATGGAAACCGGATACAAAGCAAAAGCTGCTTTCATTTCACCCGAATCAACACGGCGTTTCAATTCACCTAAACCACGGATTCCTCCCACAAAATCGATGCGTTTCGAAGTTCGCAGGTCCTGAATATCCAGGATCGGACTAAGTACCTGGTTGGAAAGAATGGTTACATCAAGAATCCCGATCGGGTCAGCGTCGTCGTAAGTGCCTTCCTTGGCAGCAAGTTTGTACCAGTTTCCACCCAAATACAAACTGAACTCGTGTAAACCAGCCGGCTTGTAAATTTCAGGGCCCATGTTTTCCACGTTGAAACCTTCGGAAAGTGCCGCCAGAAAATCAACATCCGACAAACCGTTCAGATCTGTCACCAGGCGGTTGTAGTCAATGATCTGCAACTGGTTGTCCGGGAAATGAACAGCCATAAAGAAATTGTATTCTTCGTCTCCGGTATGACCGGCGTTCTGCGCTGTTTTTTCCAGGCCAATGCGAGCCGCAGCCGCAGTACGGTGGTGCCCGTCGGCTACGTAGGTAAACGGAACTTTTTTGGCGAAAAGCTGTTCGAGCTGCTGATTGGTTGCAGGCTCATCAATGGTCCAGAAATGGTGCCCGAAACCATCTTCTGCTGTAAAATCGTATACCGGCTTTTGTTCTTTTACGATCTTCTCAACAATGGCATCGATCCCGGGAACTGCTTTGTAGGCAAAAAAAACAGGTTCGATGTTGGCGTTCAGGTAACGCGTAAGCACCATGCGGTCTTCTTCCTTTTCGGGGCGGGTAAGTTCGTGCTTTTTAATGATGCCGTTTTCGTAATCGGCACAGGCAGCTCCACCCACAATTCCGTACTGGGTTACCCCGTTCATGGTTTGTGCATAAATGTAGTATTTGGCCTCCTCATCCTGCACCAGCCAACCTTTCTCCTGGAAAGCATTGTAATTCTCCACCGCCTTGTTGTACACGACTTCTGAGTGAATGTCTTCCACTTCGGGACATTCAATTTCGGCTTTGGTAATGCGCAACAGCGATCTTTCTTTTCCTTCCGCAATCTGCGCAGCCTCTTCCGAATTCATTACATCGTACGGAAGGCAAGCCAGTTCTTCCACTATATCCTGAGCAGGCCGAAGCCCTTTAAATGGTTTTACAATTGCCATCTTAATAGATTTTGAATATTGACAAATGATTTTAGAGCCTCAAAAATAGGAATCTAAAACCATTCGCGATAGGATTTGAAACAATCTTTACTAAAAATACCTCTCTTTAAAAGAGATTAACAGCAACATCATTTATTTACCTGAAATGTTTTATCCCCGTTTTCAAAAAAAGCGACAATTTGCTCGGCAGCAGCAACCCCGGCATTCAGGTTTGCTTCGGCGGTTTGAGCTCCGGCTTTTTTCGGGGTAAAGAAATAGCGCCCGTTAAATTTTTCTTCAAACAGACTGGCACAATCGGGCGTAACATCCGACATGTATTTTATGCCCGGCTTTTCTTCCATGGTTTTCACCAAATCGGGCTCGTTCACCACTTCTTTCCGGGCGGTGTTTACGATAATGCTTCCGTCTTTCAGGTGTTGCAACACATCGTAACTTACCGATTTAAGGTGTTCGCTGCGTGCAGGAACGTGAATGGAGATAATATCGCTCTTCTCGTACAACTCTTCCAGCGAATGTGTTACTTTCAAGCCAATGGCAGCGGCAGCCGCCTTACTGTAGCGGGTGTAAACGATCACTTCCATGCCCAAAGCACGTGCAATGCGGAATACGTTGCGAGCCACAAAGCCGAATCCGTGGAGGCCAAGTGTACGGCCACGCATTTCGCCACCCGGTTTTCCGGAGAACATTTCGCGAAGTCCCATTATAGCCATGCCTATTGCCAACTCGGCCACGGCATTTGCATTTTGCCCGGGAGTATTCATCACTACCTGGTTGTTTTCGGTAGCGGCTGGTAAATCCACGTTGTCGTAACCGGCACCGGCCCGAACCACAATCTTCAGGTTTTTTCCGGCTTCCAGTACTTCGCGGTCAAAAATATCGCTGCGAATAATCGCTGCATCAACGTCTGCAACGGCTTCCAGTAATGCCTTTTTTTCTGAATATTTTTCCAGTAATATCACTTCGTAACCGGCTGTTTTCAGAATATCAGTGATTTTTTCCACTGCAACCGGTGCAAATGGTTTGGTAGTAGCAATTAATACTTTAGTCATAACTCATAAAAATTTAGGTACGCGACAGGAACTTGAAACCTGTCTATAAAAGAAATGCAGGATAAACACCCTGCATTTCCTGATTTATTTGTTTAGTGCTTCTTTTCAAACTCCTGCATGGTGTCGACCAGCGCCTGTACACTTTCGATCGGCATCGCATTGTAGGTCGAGGCCCTGAATCCGCCAACCGAGCGGTGTCCTTTAATTCCAACCATTCCTTTTGCGGTGGCAAAATCAAGGAATTCTTTTTCGAGCTCGGCAAATTCCGAAGCCATAACAAAAGTTACGTTCATCAGCGAACGGTCTTCCTTGTTTGGTACGGTTGACTGGAACAATTTATTCCGGTCGATCTCGTCGTAAAGCACCACTGCTTTTTCGATGTTTACTTTTTCGATGGCTTCAACACCACCCAGCTCTTTTAACCAACGCAAGGTTTGCAAACAGGCAAAAACCGGCAATGTAGAAGGTGTATTAAACATCGATTCGTTCTGGATGTGAATACGGTAATCTAACATGGTTGGAATTAAGCGGTCGATCTTGCCCAGCGCTTCGTCTTTTACAATAACCAGCGTTGCACCCGATGGTCCCAGGTTTTTCTGTGCTCCGGCATAAATCAGGTCGTGTTTTGCCACGTCAACCGGACGAGAGAAAATATCAGACGACATATCGGCCACCAACGAAATGTTTGCTTCCGGGGCATCTACTTTGGTCCCGAAAATAGTGTTGTTACTGGTATAGTGCAGGTAACTTGCATCGGCCGGTGTGTCAAATTGTTTCGGAATGTAATTGAAATTGGCGTCGGCTGAAGAAGCAACTTCTACTACTTCACCAAAAAATCTGGCTTCTTTCATGGCTTTTTTCGACCAGACACCGGTGTTCAGATAAGCTGCTTTCGAACCCATCAGGTTGTAAGGAGCCATCAGGAACTGGAGGCTGGCGCCACCTTGTAAGAAAAGCACCGAGTAGCCTTCCGGAACTTTCAACAGTTCTTTTACCAATGCAACGGCTTCGTCCACTACGGCCACAAATTCCTTGCTCCGGTGTGAAACCTCCATTACCGAAAGCCCTGTTCCGGCAAAATTAAGTACTGCCTCAGCAGTTTTTTCTTTTGTATACTCCGGCAGAATAGATGGTCCTGCATAAAAATTGTGCTTCTTCATAAAATACGTCAATTAAGGTGAATAATTCATTTTCTTTTTCTGAAAACACCCTGGCTCAAAGGTCATGAATCACGGATCGATTCCAGATGAGAAAAGTCAAGTTTATTTTTATTTTTATGAGTTTTAAAACATTGATTTACAAGGTTCACAAGTGATAGAAGTCATTTTAATTATCACGAGCAGGATAACATTTTATCTATCAAATGATTATTCAACACAAATTTATCTGATTCCAAACAAGAAAGTCGAATCTTTCAGATAGAAATGTATTTTTCTTTATTATTTAAAAAGAATTTAAAGTGCGAAGAAATAGACGCAAAGAGAAAACAACCGGACCGCTGCATTCCCAAACAAGAAAATTTTCCCAAAAACACATAAAAAAAGCCGCTAAAAAGCGGCTCAAGGTAATCGATTTGTTTTATTGATTAGATAAATGGCAACTTAACAATTTCTGCCGGAATATTTTTGTTCCGGATTTTAATGAAAATTTCGGTACCGAATGCCGAATATTCTTTGGCAACGTAGCCCATCCCAACTCCTTTGTTCAACACCGGCGACATAGTTCCGGAAGTTACTTCACCAATCACTTCGCCTTCAGCATTTACCAGTTCGTAGCCATGACGGGGGATTCTGCGGTCGGTCAGCACAAAACCTCTCAGACGACGCGAAACTCCTTCGTTTTTCTGCATGGTCAGGAATTCACGGTCGATAAACCGGCGTCCGTTGTTGAATTTGGTGATCCATCCCAGGCCGGCTTCAATCGGCGAAGTGGTATCATCAATGTCGTTTCCGTACAAGCAGTAGCCCATTTCGAGTCTCAAGGTATCGCGCGCTCCCAAACCAATTGGTTTGATGCCAAATTCCTCACCGGCTTCAAAAATGGCATTCCAGATTTGTTCGGCCACTTCGTTTCGGAAGTAAAGTTCAAAACCACCGGCTCCGGTGTAACCGGTTGCTGATATAATCACATCTTCTACGCCGGCAATCTTCCCGGTAACAAAGGTGTAAAAACGTATGTCAGACAAATTAATGTCCGTAAGTTTTTGCAGGGTAGCCGTAGCTTTTGGCCCCTGAATAGCTAACTGACTAATGTGGTCAGATGCATTTTCAATTTCGGCACCAATCGCTTCATTCTGGCGGCTCACCCAGTCCCAGTCTTTATCGATGTTGGAAGCATTTACCACCAACATGTATTTTTCAGGCTCGTAATGATACACCAGCAGGTCGTCCACAATGCCACCTTTTCCGTTTGGGAAGCAGCTGTATTGTGCCTGTCCGAGTGCTAAAGCCCCCGGATCGTTGGAGGTAATGTAAGCGATTAAATCGAGCGCTTTGGGGCCTTTTACCCAAAACTCGCCCATGTGCGAAACATCAAAAACACCTACGCCTTCGCGCACAGTCATGTGTTCGTCTTTAATCCCGCTGTATTCGATGGGCATTTCAAACCCGGCAAACTCAACTAATTTCGCTCCAACTTCTCTGTGTATTTTATTAAATGCGGTTGTTTTCATTTTCTTCCTATCGATATTTAAATTGCAAAACTATGGATTCAAAGCATACACTACCATGAAATTTATCATTCAATCACTTCGAAATCCTTCAATAATTTGCAAATTTGCAGTAAATAAATACTATGGACAAGCTCTTTAAACATATTCACCCCAATCGAATTGAAGAATTAGCCGCAGGTGACACCGAATTTTACCTGGAGATCATCGATATTTTCCTGATCCAGATACCGGATTTCACCCACAAAATGAAAGCGGCCGTGCAGGAGGGAAACTGGCAGGTACTGGCGCGCGAGGCACATACCGCCAAATCGTCGGCCCTTACTTTTGGCATGGAAGATACCGGCGCCCTTTTGAAAGAGATACAGCTACTTGCTGAAAAGAATGAACTTGCAACACTACCTGCACTGGTGAATAAAGCCATCGAAAACCTGGAAGCTGCTATTCCGGAATTGCAGGAATTAAAAAACTCGCTTTAATATCCTTTTCGCATGATCAACGAGACCATTGGCTGGGTTGGCAATATTTTGTTTGCCATTTGCGGCTTGCCCCAGGTTGTAAAAACCTTTCAAACCAAAAGTGTAAAAGATCTCAGCATTCTGTTTCTCTGGATGTGGTTTTTAGGAGAGATACTAACGTTTATCTACATTGTTTTGGGAGACTGGGAAACAGGCATTGCCCATTTCCCACTCTATTTCAATTACATGGTAAACATTTTTATGGCCGCTTACCTTCTGTTTGCCAAATATTACTATCCGAAAAAGTATCCGGTTAGCTGAGCCAGCTAGTTTTTAAATACCAGCTGACCGTTTTCGGCGTCCACCACAATCGGCTTTTCTTTGTCAACCTGGCCGCCCAAAATTCGTTTTGAAAGTTCGTTCAAAACATATTTCTGCAAAACACGTTTTACCGGCCGGGCTCCGAAATGCGGGTCATAACCGGCATTCGACAAAAGATCGATGGCGGCATCGGTAATTTCCATTTTCAAATCGGCGCCCGATAAACGTTTTACCACCTGTTTAAACTGAAGTTTCACAATTTCGTGAATATCATCTTTTGACAAAGGTGTAAACACAATCGTTTCATCAACCCGGTTCAAAAACTCGGGACGGATGGTCTTGCGCAACAATTCCATCAACTGGTTTTGTGTCCTTTCAAGCACTTCCTCCTGGTTGGCGGCACTCATTTTTTCATAATTCTCCTGAATAATATGAGAGCCCAGGTTAGAGGTCATGATAATGATCGTATTCTTGAAATTCACCGTACGTCCTTTGTTGTCGGTCAAACGGCCGTCGTCCAACACCTGCAAAAGCACGTTAAACACATCGGGGTGTGCTTTTTCGATTTCGTCGAAAAGAACCACCGAATAGGGTTTGTGGCGCACGGCTTCGGTCAGTTGACCGCCTTCGTCGTAGCCAACATATCCGGGAGGCGAACCGATCAAACGGGTTACCGAGAATTTTTCCTGGTATTCCGACATATCGATCCGTGTAATCATATTCTCATCGTTAAACAGGTACTCCGCCAGCGCTTTGGCCAACTCGGTTTTTCCAACTCCTGTTGTTCCCAGGAAGATGAAAGATCCAATCGGCCGTCTTTCATCCTGCAACCCTGCACGACTACGCCGCACGGCATCCGATATCGCCGTTATGGCTTCGTGCTGTCCCACTACACGCTTGTGCAATTCTTCCTCCATGTGCAGCAATTTCTCGCGCTCGCTCTGCAACATTTTCGAAACGGGAATCCCGGTCCAGCGGGCTACCACTTCCGCAATATCCTCGGTGTCCACCTCTTCTTTTATCAGGCTTTCGCCTTTTTTCATTTCGTTGAATTCGGCCTGAAGTTTCTCAATCTCATTTTCGGCTTCCTTCACTTTGCCGTAACGCAACTCGGCCACCCGCCCGTAATCTCCTCTTCGTTCAGCCTGCTCGGCCTCAAACTTATAGGTTTCAATCTCTTCTTTTTTCTGCTGAATCGCTTCCACCACCGATTTTTCCGACTGCCATTTGGCTCTCAGCCGCGATTGTTCTTCTTTCAGATTCGAAATCTCTTCGTTCAGCCCCGACAGTTTTTTCTGATCGTTTTCGCGTTTGATTGCTTCGCGCTCAATCTCCAGCTGTTTTACCCGGCGTTCAATTTCATCCAGTTCTTCAGGAACCGAATCAATCTCCAAACGTAGCTTTGCAGCCGCTTCGTCCATCAGGTCGATGGCTTTATCAGGCAGAAAACGATCGGATATGTAACGCTGCGAAAGCTCCACCGAAGCAATTATTGCATCGTCTTTGATTCTTACTTTGTGGTGATTCTCATATTTTTCCTTGATTCCACGCAAAATGGAAATGGCACTCAAAGTATCCGGTTCATCCACATGAACGATCTGGAAACGACGCTCCAGCGCTTTGTCTTTTTCAAAGTATTTCTGATACTCGCTTAAAGTTGTGGCACCAATGGCGCGTAATTCTCCCCTTGCCAGTGCAGGTTTTAAAATGTTGGCAGCATCCATGGCTCCTTCACTCTTTCCGGCACCCACTAAGGTGTGAATTTCGTCAATAAACAGAATCACCTCATCGTTCGACTGCACCACCTCGTTTACAACGGCTTTCAACCGCTCCTCAAACTCACCTTTGTATTTGGCCCCGGCAATCAGTGCCCCCATATCCAGCGAATACACTTGTTTCGACTTCAGATTTTCAGGCACATCACCCCGCACAATCCGGTGTGCCAGTCCTTCGGCAATTGCCGTTTTTCCGGTTCCGGGCTCTCCCAAAAGAATCGGGTTGTTTTTAGTACGCCGCGAAAGAATTTGCAGAATTCTCCGGATCTCATCGTCGCGCCCAATCACCGGATCCAGTTTCCCCAAACGGGCACGTTCGTTCAGGTTGATCGCAAAGCGGCTCAGCGAATTAAACTTGTCTTCGGCGGTCTGGCTGTCAACTTTCGATCCTTTTCGCAATTCCTCAATGGCCAGCTTTAGTTCCTTTTTGGTAATTCCGCTGTCTTTCATCAGGCTACTTACCGAATCTTTCACATCCAGCAGTCCTAACAGAATATGCTCCACCGAAACATATTGGTCGCCCATTTCCTGTGCCAGCCCCAGCGCTTTTTGCAAAGCCTGGTTTGCACCGGATGACAGGTATTGCTCGCCTCCGGAAACTTTTGGATACGATTCAACAATCTTGTTTAAGGCCTGCTGAAATATCCCGGTGTTTACTCCGAGTTTTTTCAACAGAAATTCAGTTACATTCTCAGCCGAATGCAACAATCCGCGCATCAAGTGTCCGGTTTCAATGGCCTGCTGATTATTCCCCTGCGCAATTTGAAACGCCTTTTGAATGGCTTCCTGCGATTTTATCGTAAAATTATTCAGATTCATGGCTGTATTGTATTATATAAATTTCCTGCTCCATGACGCAAAACTCAAACCACAACCAACTGAAAGACAGAATGTCGGACTAAAAAACCAAAACTGGAAAAAATTTCAGAAAAATGAGAATCTGACAGTAAATATGGCAGTTTGGGCATAAAAAAACAGAGATAATCACTATTACCTCTGTTTCCTAACCTAACCAAATCTATTCTCTATGAAAAAACACTAAAACTATTCAAATTTCTTATTACAAAAGTAAGGCGGAAAATAGTTAACTCGTATCAACGGAAGTTAAAGAATGTTAAGGATTAAGAGCAAGTAATAAACTCCAAAACACAAATCAGATCTTCCAACATTCGGTTAATGATATTTTTCTTGTAAAAATCAGAAAAATCATCCCCAAAAACAGAAATGAACATTCGTCAACTTCTTTGAAATGAAGCACTCTTATTCAATAAGTGCAATATTTTCATACAAGTTTATTCTGATCTAACAAACAGGAACTTAAGCAATCAAAAACTTTCAATTTTTAAAAAATAAAACTACTTTAGCAGCCCGTTTCCAAGAACGATTCTAATTCTAAATATTATAACTTAAAAGTACTTTTATGGCAAAACATGTATATACCTTTGGAGCTGGAGAAGCAGAAGGTAAAGCAGGCATGAAGAACCTCCTGGGAGGAAAAGGTGCAAACCTTGCTGAAATGAACCTGATTGGAGTTCCGGTTCCTCCGGGCTTCACTATTACAACAGAAGTTTGTACCATGTACAACGAGCAGGGTAAGGAAGCTACATTTAACCTGATTAAGCCGGAGGTAGAAGCCGCTGTTGCGTTGGTTGAGAAACTGACCGGAACTGAATTTGGCAGCAAGGAGAATCCTTGTTTGATGTCGGTTCGTTCGGGTGCCCGCGCTTCTATGCCGGGAATGATGGACACCGTGCTGAACCTGGGCATGAACGACCAGGCAGTAGAAAGCATAGCCAAAAAATCAGGAAACCCACGATTTGCCTGGGATTCATACCGTCGCTTTGTACAAATGTACGGTGACGTGGTTATGGAAATGAAACCCGCCAGCAAAGAAGAAATTGATCCTTTTGAAGAAATCATTGAAGGACTGAAAGAAGAAAAAGGAATCGCACTTGATACTGAATTCACAACCGATGATTTAAAAGAACTGGTTAACCGTTTTAAAGCAGCGGTTAAAAAAGTAACCGGCAAGGATTTCCCAACCGATCCATGGGAGCAACTTTGGGGATCTGTTGCGGCTGTTTTCAATAGCTGGAACAACGACCGTGCTATTCTTTACCGTCGTCTGGAGCAAATTCCGGATGAGTGGGGAACTGCTGTAAACGTTCAGGCAATGGTATTTGGCAACATGGGCTCAAACTCTGGTACAGGTGTTTGTTTTACCCGCGATGCTGCTACCGGTGAAGACATTTTCAACGGTGAATATTTGATTGATGCGCAAGGTGAGGACGTTGTTGCAGGTATCCGCACACCACAGGAAGTTACCCTTGAAGGTTCAAGACGCTGGGCTGCCCTTCAAAATGTTTCGGAAGAAGACAGAGCTTCAAAATATCCATCTCTGGAAGAAGCTATGCCGGAAATGTATGCACAGTTAAACACTGTTCAACAAAAATTGGAAGACCACTACAGCGACATGCAGGACATCGAATTCACCATACAGGAAGGTAAATTGTGGATGCTGCAAACCCGTAACGGGAAACGTACCGGTGCTGCGATGGTTAAAATTGCCATGGACATGCTGAACGAAGGTCGTATTGACGAAAAAACAGCCTTGAAACGCATCGATGCAGCCAAACTGGACGAACTTCTTCACCCGGTATTTGATACAGCAGCGATGAAAACGGCCAACGTACTGGCAAAAGGTTTGCCGGCTTCTCCGGGAGCTGCCACCGGCCAGGTTGTTTTCTTTGCTGACGAAGCCAACAAATACAAAGAAACCGTTTTGGTACGTGTTGAAACCTCTCCGGAAGACCTGGAAGGAATGCACATTGCCAAAGGTATCCTTACCGCACGTGGCGGTATGACTTCGCACGCAGCAGTTGTGGCCCGTGGTATGGGTAAATGTTGTGTTTCGGGTGCCGGTAGCGTAAAAATCAACTACAAAACCCGAGTAATGACGATCGATGGTAACGAATTCCACGAAGGCGACTGGATTTCCCTGAACGGTTCTACCGGAGAGGTTTACGAAGGGAAAGTGGCAACTATGGACCCTAATTTGAGCGGTGACTTTGGAAAAGTCATGGATTTGGCCGACAAATTCACACGGATGAAAGTCCGCACCAATGCCGACACCCCGAAAGACGCCAAAGTTGCCCGCGATTTTGGTGCCCAGGGCATCGGGCTGTGCCGTACGGAACACATGTTCTTTGAAGGTGATAGAATCAAGGCAATGCGCGAAATGATTTTGTCCAAAAACAAAGGGGCAAGAAGCAGGGCTCTGGCAAAATTGCTGCCTTTCCAACGCGAAGATTTTGAAGGGATATTGGAGGCAATGGAAGGCTATGGTGTTACGATTCGGTTATTGGACCCGCCATTGCACGAATTTGTTCCTCATCAACAGGCCACACAAAAAGAACTGGCCGATGAAATGGGGATAAGCATCGACGAAGTAAAGTCGAAAATCTCCGATCTGGAAGAATTCAACCCCATGCTGGGGCACCGCGGATGCCGCCTGGGAATCACTTATCCCGAGATTACCGAAATGCAAACCCGTGCTATTATCGAAGCCGCTTTAAACCTGAAAGCAAAAGGGATTACCACTCAACCCGAAATTATGATTCCATTAGTGGGTACGGTAGCTGAATTCAACAACCAGGCAGAAATAATTAAATCAACTGCTGAAGCTGTCTTTACAGAAAGAAAGGACCGCGTAGAGTTTTTAGTTGGTACAATGATTGAAATTCCACGCGCAGCTCTCACTGCAGATCATATTGCAACTAATGCTGATTTCTTCTCGTTTGGGACAAACGACCTCACCCAGATGACTCTTGGATACTCGCGCGACGATGCCGGAAAATTCCTGCCGGTTTACCTTGCAAAAGGCATCCTGAAACAAGACCCATTCCAGGTGCTTGACCAGAACGGAGTGGGTATCCTCGTTAAAATGGGGACTGAAAAAGGCAGAAGCGTTAAACCCAACCTGAAAGTTGGTATTTGTGGTGAGCACGGTGGCGAGCCATCATCAGTAATGTTCTGCGACAGCGTAGGAATAGACTATGTTAGTTGTTCTCCTTACCGTGTGCCAATTGCACGCGTTGCTGCAGCACAGGCAAACTTGAAATAATAAATTCAAGCATAATTTACACGAGAGCTGTCCTTGCGGGCAGCTCTTTTTTGTGCTGAAAATTGCAGGTAATACTTCCGAAAACACACTTTACGTAGAACTACGTATGCAATTCACGTAGAATTACTCTTTCACAACCAGCGCTTATTCCTGAAATTTGCAATGTCAATTACAAGAAATGAGCAAAACAACAGGACATATTAAAACTTTCAATACAAAACTAGTTGATAACCACCCGTTAAATCACAGTTACCTTTTTTACACGTCATCACACCTTTTACACATTCAATCCCGCTCAAGTAACTGTCTCATTTTCCCTAAGCGGTGGTGGTAAAAAGTAAGGTAAACGATTCCAAAGGGGTGCTATTGCAGTACCCCTTTTTTCTTTCCATACTGAGCATAAAAATTACATAAAATCGTTTGGGAATGTTCCTGGCTTTAGATTATACCTATACGTCTGGAATAACAAGAAAGCCGGCTAGCGAACTGCGGAATTAAACCTGAATAAGATTGTTTTTCATGGCACAAATCACCAGACCCGCCATGTTTCGTGTCCCTGTTTTTTCCAGTAAGTTTCGTTTATATCCTTCAACGGTTCGGGCACTTAACGATAAACGATCGGCGATTTCAGCTGCCGTAAGTTCTTCACAGATCAGCTGAAGTACCTGATTCTCCCGCTCGGAGAGATCGATCTCCGACGTGTAGCTTACCTGTTTCACAACCTTAGTTGAGCTTTTTAACACCGCTGAGGTAAGACTTGCAGAGAAATAAAAATCGTTCTTCATTACTTTTTTCAGGGCAAGTTCCAATTCATCCGGATCGGCGTTTTTCAATAAATACCCATTCACTCCTTCGCTGACCAAATGAGACACCAATTGAACATCGTCTTCCATACTCAGAATAATGATCCGAACCGACGGGTATTCCAGCTTTAAACGGCGGGTAGCTTCCACTCCATCCATCTTGGGCATGTTAACATCAAGCAGCACCACATCGGGTAAAACAGGCATTGTACTTATCAAATCCAGCAATTCCAATCCGTTTCCGGCTTCCGATATCTCCCCCACCTCGTCGAAATCGGAGAGAAGCGCTGCCATGCCCTTCCGAAAAAGCTGATGGTCGTCGGTTACCACTATTTTTAATCCTGTAGTATTCATTCAAATATAATTAAACCCAAACACAGCATTTACGCATACGAACTCAGTTGACTCGTTAAGCCAAATCCCTGTTTTTATCACAAAAGGGCATTGAGATACAAAAGCGCTGAAGTCCCGGAACCGATTTTCGATTTGAGTCTAAATTTACCACCCGCCATCTCCATACGACTCTCGAGGTTTCTCAATCCCAGTCCGGCTCCCATCTTTTCTTTCAGATCAAATCCTTTTCCATTGTCACGAACCAGAACGGCAAGCGTATTATTCCCAAATCTCAATGTCAGTAACAATTGCGAAGCATCAGCATGCTTAATGGCATTATTCATCACTTCCTGAACCACGCGAAAAACCGCTAACTCCTTTTTGATATCAAAGCGAAAAGGCTCTCCTGATTTTCTGATTTCGATAAAAAGCTGATCGGACTTATTTACCCAGCTTGCCAATTCCTCCAGGGCAGGATAAAGCCCTAGTTTTTCCAAAGATGGAGGCAAAAGCGCCCGCGAAATCCTCCGAACCTGGGTAATCACATCGTCAAGGTAAGTTTTAGTCTCGGACGCCAACACAAGCGCTTTATCTTCCGACTGGCGTTCAATACGACCAACATTCAGTTTTACCACCGAAAGCATCGCCCCTACTTCGTCATGCAAGTCCTGGGCAATTCGTTTTCGTTCATTTTCCTGGGCCTGAATTGTGTTTCTTAAAATCTCTTCCTGCTGATCCTGCCTTACCTTGTTCAACTCCAGCTGTTTTTGCAACAATCGTTTCTGGTAAAACACAAAAAAGAAAAACAAACCACCGGCAAGTAACATCATACCTACCGTACCCAGAAAATAAATCAATGTTATATTCGCATTTTCCAATCCCACTCGAAAAAATGTTCAATACGCTGCTAATTTAGCGAACAAAATCCACATTTTGTTCAAGGCATTAAGTTTTAACGCCTGCACCGGAAAGCTGTTTTTTACCACTGGCTTTCACCTGCCAAAAGCCAATTACAATCAAAAAATAAAACACTGCATTTAGAATTGAAAAATACTGAACCGTGATTCGCGAAAATGTCCGCGAATATTCCAGAATCAAATTGAAAAGCAAAGAGTAAAACAGATTCCCCGCATAATAAACAAGAACCGCAACGTTAATGTAAATGACTGGTTCTTTCCAGAGATTCTCTATTTTTGCCTCGTCCATTACCTTGTAGAAATAAAGAAGAGAGAACCCCATCAGAAATATTTTGCTTACGGTTTGTAGCACCGCCGGATATTCGAACCAGGATTTAAAAAGCACCAGGTTTACCAGGCTTACGGTAATAAACAGAGAAATAATAATTAAAAACACCCACGATCTGAACCGGTCCTTTAACAGTTGCCGATAATACAGCCCCAACAAAAGGAATTCACCCAAATAGTAGACATTTCCCTGCGGCATGGTATTTTTTAGGCACACAACGTACCTCAGGTACAAGCCAACAAGCTCGTTAACGGTACCCATTGCTACAAAAAGGAATAGAATCCTTAATGCAGTATCCAGGTTACGGAACTTTACTATTCCAACAATAAAAGGGATAAGGATGGGGGTCCAGTTGAAATACAGCAGGTTCAAAGCACCGGATTATGAGTTGTAAATGCTTCTCTCGTCACAATAAGGAGGACATACACCCGCATGGTTAAAAACGTCGTCATCTTCTCCTGACGTTTGCATTTCCATCGTTCTCACCGGCCCGGTGATTACATCCATGGTTTTTGCTATACCAAATTCAAGTTGTATTTCAGCCCGGTTTTGTGCGTTGAACAATTCATGCAACTCAAACTTGGTCAACAAATACGCATTGGGATATATGTATTGCCTGAACGGTGCTCCTTCATCATCAGGATCGAGTTCACCAGAACGCCATTTGCGATACATCCTGATGCTTTCAATCACCATCTTGTTATTATCCGAAAGGTTCACATTTTTCCTGGATAATTTGAATACCGGAGTTTCATAATCGGCATATACATCGCCACTTCCCAGCAAGAAAGCCGATACAGCATAAGCACAAAGCTCGTACTTACCCTCGTTCTTTTCCGGTTCCAATCCAAGATATACCCGCACCCGGTTTTCATTCTCGCCAATCACCGATTTATAGGTTTCCTTTTGCAGAATGATTGTTGACACCTTCAGATTGAAAGTGAGTTTCGATTCTTCTTCAAAGCTTCTTCTCCAGTTTTCAGCCTTCTTTGGCGGCAATTGATCTCTTTTTAATTTCATAGACATTTAATATATCGCATTTGGTTTTTTAAAAATAGACAAAAAAATGCAGTGATTGAATGTTCCTGCAAATTAAAAACATTTATTGATCTGACATCTTCCATTTTTACCCACAAAAAACTACCTGCACCCAAAGTGCAGGTAGTGGAACAAGAAACAATATATCTCGAAGGTCTAGTAATCACTTACTACCAATAAATATCGTCGTAATAATATCCGGGACGCTCAAAACCGTCGTCATAGGCATAATATCTTTCCGGATAATGAACCAGGTTGAACCCGTAGTTTGATGCTTCAAAGAACAAGTTTCCGATTCTGAAATACAGGTAACCGTTTACATGAACCCTTTCGTAGTGTCCTTTCGGCAAATACTGGAAGGTAAATCCGTAAGGTAAATCAACCAGTATGTAACCTATTCCCGGACGGTAACGGAAGAAATGTCCGTTGTAGCAATAATACTGATGATGGTTGTGAACGAAAACCACCGGACGGTAATCAAATCTGGAAAGAACGTGCCCGTAATGCGGGTGATGGAAATAATACCTGGAATAGGTGTAAGACCGCGGGTTATAGCCACTGTAATAATCGCGCCAGCTATTGTAATTCCAGCGGTAGTTTTCCCACTTTCTGTCCCAGTGATTCCGCTTTGAATAATTGTAACTTGAATAATACCTTTTGTCGTTATGGTTGTAGTTCATCCGCTCAGAGCGGTAGTTTCCTTTCCAGTAGTTACTGCTTCCCCTGTAATTTCCGCTTGGAGAATAGCGTCTGTCCGCTTTGTCAACCCGGTAGAAGTCCCTGTTTTCATTAACTGTTCTTCCGGTATTCCGGCGTCCTTCGCTGGTGGAAGTACCTACCCGCACATTGCGGTTGTCATTCTCCCGGCTGCGAACAGTATTCCTGTCTTGCTCCCGCGAATTGCGGTAAGTAGAACTCGAATTCCGGGTGGGAGTTGTTTGAGTGCTTTTCTGAACACTTCTGTTGCTTCCCTGATTTGTTACATTTCTGTTTGACTCCCGCTTCTGATAATTTGCAGATGAATTGCGCGAGTTATTTGACTGCGAACGATTCTGGCTGTTACCCGACTTGGTTACGGACGAACGGTTACCCTCGCTACGTGTACTTCTCAGTTTTGGATCAACCGATTTTCGCTGAACCTTGTCGTACTCTTTGTAAGTACTTTTCCGCTCTACGTTTTTTCGGGTTTCCTGAGTACTCCGCCTGGATTCGTTGCCTTCCTGACTGGATCTGCGTTGTGCGTTCGCCTCAAATGTTGTTGCTGTAATAACTGCCGGCAGAGTATATATCTTGGCATAAAGTCTGAATTTTATCGATTTCATGACGTTTATTTTAAAATTCAACAAATTGTTTGCATTGCTCTTTTGGCGCCTTGTTTAAACCGGTAATTGCAAGTGAAATTGCAAAGCACGTGCCAAAAATGAAACGCCAAATTTACACTTTACCTGAATTCTCTGAAAACAAACCGTTTAACCAGCTCTTTTTTTTCTAATCAATTCTCTATACTTTTGCAGCGATTTAAAATTATGGCAAGAATTCTATCCATCGATTACGGCAAAAAGCGTGTGGGAATGGCTGTTACAGATCCGGGACAAATAATTGCAACCCGGCTTACCACAGTACCTACTCACACTATCTGGGATTTTCTGAAGGAGTATTTCCTGAAGGAAAAGGTGGAAACCGTAGTAGTGGGCTATCCTCGCCAAATGAACAACGAAGCCTCTGAAGCTGTTCGTTACATTAATCCTTTTCTCCGCAAATTCCAGCAAGTTTATCCGGAGATCAGGTTGAAACTTTACGACGAGCGCTTTACATCGAAAATGGCTTTTCAAACCATGATTGATGGAGGGCTCAAAAAAAAGCAAAGACAGAATAAAGAGATGATAGACGGAATTAGTGCTACCATCATTCTGCAGAACTATTTAGAGCAGCAAAGAAATTTGCAGTAAAAAGTAAACAAAAAAGAAGCAATAGAACAGGGAATTCGGACCAGCAAAAGTAATTATCACCGTTTGAAGGCCATTCGAAAACCTGTGCCGATTGAAAATAAAAAATACAGACGAATGAAATACCCGGTAACAGTTTACGGCGATCCTGTTTTAAGAAAACGCGCACAAGAAATAGATAAAGACTACCCCAACCTGAAAGAAGTAATTGAAAACATGTGGGAAACCATGTATTATTCTGACGGAGTTGGACTGGCAGCGCCACAGGTAGGCATGTCAATTCGTTTGTTTGTAGTTGATGCCAGCTCGGGCGCTGATGATGAACCCGAACTGGAGAATTTCCAGAAAGTGTTTATCAATCCTGAAATCCTGGAGGTTGACGGAGAAAAATGGGTCATGAACGAAGGATGCCTGAGTCTTCCGGAAATACGGGAAGACGTTTCGCGCCACGACGAAGTTACACTTCGTTACTTCGACGAAAACTTTGAAGAACATACAGAAACCTTCAAAGGATTTGCAGGCAGGGTTATACAACACGAATACGACCACCTGGACGGAAAGCTGTTTATCGACTACCTCTCTCCGCTCAGAAAACGACTCCTGAAAAGTAAACTTATCAGCATTAGCCAGGGCAAAGTAATTCCAGCGTACCGAATAAAAGTTCCTGCTAAATAGCAACCTTTTTTCAGGGGATTCGTTTGAGCGGGTATATCCTTCAGGCAATAACCTTGGAAAAATTGCTTCAAAAAATACCCATTCTCAGAATTGCCGTATCATACGGCACAGGAGTGCTTACCGCCGCTTATTTAAAACCGGAAAGCAGCCTGTTTTTTCTGAGTACGGGTATTCTTTTTTTGGTATTAATTCTGCTAAACATTCGCTACCGATTTTCATTCGGAGGTATTTTTGGGGCATTAACAAGCGTTTTGTTCTTTTTGCTTGGAATCGTATTCTTCATCCAACACAACCAAGCACCGGCATTCTATCAGAACGGCCAATTCTCGGCAATCGTTCTTGAAAAACCGGAAGAAAAACCCAATTCTTACAAAACGGTTCTCAGGATAAACTCCTTTACCGAAGGAGACTCAACATTTCAGACAAACGAAAAAATACTGGTCTATTTCGGAAAAAACAGCCATGCGGAAGACCTCGTTCCGGGTACAGTTATTTTATTTCAGGAGAATCCCCGCGTTGTTATCAACAATGGCAATCCTTATGAATTTGACTACCAAAGGTACCTGAACCGCCAAAAAATATACCGCCAGCTATACCTCGTCGATGGAAAGTGGAAGCCGACAAACATCATCGTAAATAGCCCGGTTATAATGGCTGAAAAACTTCGGGAGAAACTACTGACCATTTACCGGCAGCAAAATTTGGGCGAAAATGAAACAGCTATTCTTTCTGCACTTACGCTGGGCTATAAACGAGGGCTTGATCCGGAAACCAAACGAGTGTTTTCGGCCGCTGGAGCCATGCATGTGTTGGCCGTATCCGGCTTGCATGTCGGAATTATTTTCGGGATGTTTGTGTTGATTTTTGGCTTTCTGAAAAAAAGTAAAAAAGGAAGCATTCTGTTTGTTATCTTTTCCATTATAATGTTGTGGAGTTATGCTCTTTTAACCGGTCTTTCGCCATCGGTGTTGCGGGCTGCCACTATGTTTTCGCTGGTAAGCATTGCCTCCAGCTTAAACCGCCGGGTCAATATTTACAACACACTGGCCACATCAGCCTTTATTCTTTTATTGCTGAATCCCAACAATCTTTTTGAAGTTGGATTCCAGCTTTCGTATTCCGCAGTATTTGGCATTGTGTTTCTTCAACCGAAACTGGAAAAACTATGGAAAGTAAAAAACAGAATAATGCATTATTTTTGGGTTTTAATGACCGTTTCAGTAGCTGCCCAAATTACAACCTTTCCTTTCACCTCGTATTATTTCAATCAATTTCCCACTTATTTCCTGCTAACAAATGTAGTCATCATTCCGGCGGTTTTCGTGTTAATCATTTTGGGTGTTTTACTGCTTCTGTTATCCGGAGTACCTTACTTATCCACAGGACTGGCTTTCGCGGTAAAAGAAGTGATCGGCAATTTGTTCTCCTTACTCCAATGGATTGAAAATTTATCTCATTCCGTTTTAAAAATTCCCTTCAGCGGGTCGCAATCCATAAGTTTGGCGCTGGCCTTGCTCTTTTGCTTTGCTTTTATCGAATTCCAACGTGCCCGGCAGTTGAAATATGCGTTCCTCCTATTCTCGCTGGTAATGTTGCTTTCAACCGGACAAAAGTTCCGGCAGTATCAGCAAAAAGAACTGATCGTATTCAACAACCGCGACAACCTCACCCTGCAACTAATTAAGGGTCGTCAAAACTACATTATAACCCAATTCCCTATCGATTCATCAGCTTACACGCGTCAGATGGCAGACAATATAACAACACAAAAGAACCTCCATCAACCAATATTTCTGGAGTACAGTAAATTATTTGAAGACAAGCACCTGCTACTCAAAAACAACATTATTTGTTTCGATGACAAAATCATTCAAATTGGATTGACCAAAAACGCCCCGCAAGAATTGACTCCTGATATTTTGGTATTGAATTCCTATTTCAACCCTGAAGAGTACCAAATTGATGATCAAACCAGTGTAATAAGCACGAGAAATATACACCCGCAAAACAGCTCCATTCATTCGCTCCCGGCAATGGGAGCATTCCGTATTCAGTGGCAGTAATGGGTTAATTATATTGAATACAAATTACAGCAATAAGGCCTTCAAAAATACTTCTTGACTCTCAAATACTTGTATTGTTTTTTGCAGCCGGGTATGTTAAATTTGAATGAGGTAAAAAATTAAAAAACAGTTTTTTACATGGAATTGTAGAAGTTAATACATTAATTTGTTGCGAATTATTTACAAAGACAGCAGACGATGAAAGTTGTAATTGCCGGTGCCGGCGAAGTGGGGACACATTTGGCAAGGATGTTATCCAAAGAAGATCACGACATTGTGCTTTTGGATGATTCGCAGGAGCGACTCTCCAAAATAAGCAGTGAAGTAGACCTGATGACGGTTATTGGTTCAGCGCACTCTTTTTCTGACCTGAAAAAAGCAGACCTGGCAAAGGCCGATCTGTTTATTGCGGTAACACCGTTTGAAGAACGAAATGTTCTGGCTTGTGCCATGGCAAAATACCTTGGGGTAAGCCGTACCATTGCACGTATCAACAACCAGGAATACCTGCAGGAAAAATACCGGACCAAATTAAACGACATGGGGATCAACGAATTGATCTATCCTGAAAGTCTGGCTGCCAAAGAAATTGTTGCATCTGTAAAACAAACAGTGACCCGGCAGATGATCGAATTTTCCAATGGAAAGTTGCTACTTCTGGGAATCAAAGTTCGTGACAATGCACCTATTCTGAACAAAACGTTTGAAGAACTGGCCATCGAGCACCAACATCTGTTGGTTGTAGCGATTAAACGCGACAACGAAACGATCATTCCCAACGGACACGACTCGATTCAAAACGACGACGTGGTCTTCTTCGTCACAACTCCATCAGAACAAAGCAATGTTTTGGAACTCACCGGGAAAAAACAGTTTGAGGTCAAAAATATCATGTTTATGGGAGGTAGCCGGATTGCCCAAAAAGCTGTTGAGAAACTGGGCGAAAGTTACCGTATAAAAATCATTGAAAGCGACAGGGAAAGATGCGAGGAAATCGCCGACCGCTTTAGTAATGTACTGGTAATTAACGGAGACGGAAGAAACCTGGATCTCCTAAAAGAAGAAGGCATCGACAAAATGGATGCATTTGTTGCTACTACCGGAAATTCGGAAACCAACATACTGGGATGTAACCTGGCCAAAACACTGGGTGTTCGCCGGACAGTGGCCGAGGTTGAAAACCTGGCTTACATGAAACTGGCCGACAACACAGGAATTGGAAGCATTATCAATAAAAAGCTGATTGCGGCAAGTTACATCTACCGTTTTACGCTGAATGCCGAAATATCGAAAGTAAAATGCCTGACAGCTTCTGAAGCAGAAGTTTTTGAATTTATTGCCAAACCCGGGGCTAAAATCACTCTGAAGCCTGTAAAAGACATCGGATTTCCGGCCGAAGCCAAAATCGGGGGTGTCATTCGTGGAAATATGGGCTATATTGCACATGGTTACACGCAGGTACAGGAAGGCGACAAAGTGGTGGTATTTACCCTGCCATCAGGAATTAAAAAGATAGAGAAGTTCTTCAAATAAGCGATAAAACCAATCCGGGATGAATCTCAAGATCATTTTTAAAGTACTTGGTTTACTCTTGGTTGTTGAAGGGTTTGCAATGCTTTTGACTTCCGCGGTAGCATTAATATACGGAGGAAACGACACTGTAGCATTCCTCATCTCGGCCGGGATCAATCTCGGAATCGGTGCATTAATCACAGCAGGTACCTGGAAAGCCAAAAAAGACATTGGGAAACGCGAAGGCTTTGTGATTGTTACAATGGTATGGCTCGTGTTCTCCTTTTCCGGGTCGCTTCCCTATATCCTGAGTGGCTCCATCCCTCGTTTTACTGATGCTTTTTTTGAAACCATATCGGGATTCACAACCACCGGGTCTTCTATTTTAAACGACATTGAAGCCCTTCCGCACGGAATTTTATTCTGGCGAAGCATTACACAGTGGCTTGGAGGAATGGGAATTATCGTCCTATCACTGGCCATTTTACCGGTATTCGGAATTGGTGGAATGCAGCTGTTTATGGCAGAAGTACCCGGTCCGACACCGGATAAAATTAGCCCCCGGATTACGCAAACAGCCAAAACTCTTTGGGGAATCTACATCCTGTTCACCGTGCTTGAAACCATTTTGCTTTGGATTGGAGGCATGACTTTTTTCGATTCAATTTGCCACTCGTTTACCACCATGGCAACCGGAGGTTTCTCTACAAAACAGGCAAGTATTGCGCACTGGCCATCGCCTTTTATTCAATATGTAATCACTTTTTTCATGTTTTTGGCAGGCACTAATTTTACCCTGTCGTACATGGCTATAACCGGTCGCTTTTCGGCCATAGTTAAAGACGAGGAATTCAAATACTACAGTTTGATAACCCTGTGCTTTTCAGCAGTAATTACAGGCGGATTATTACTCTCTTCCCACCTCAATTTTGAAGGAGCCTTTCGTGAAGCATTGTTCCAGGTGGTATCCATTGTAACAACAACGGGTTTTGCCACTGCCGACTACCTGGTTTGGCCACCTTTCCTGACCATGCTCATTTTTGCATTATTTTTCTTTGGAGGCTCCGCCGGATCAACCGGGGGAGGCATCAAAATCATGCGTATTGTAATACTGGCCAAAAACGGATATTATGAACTAAAACGCCTGGTACACCCGCGCGCAGTAATTCCGGTAAAATTCAATCGCCACTCAGTTGATTCTAAAATCGTAACCAATGTGCTTGCTTTTTTTATGTTGTACATGGTAATTTTCTTTGTCAGCACCATTCTGTTCACCCTGATTGAGCCCGACATGGAATCGTCGATGGGAGCCGTTGCAACAAGTTTGGGCAACATTGGCCCGGGACTCGGAAGTGTAGGGCCTGCCGACAACTTCTACCACATATCGCCGCCTGGAAAATGGTTTTTATCTTTTCTGATGTTATTGGGCCGTCTGGAATTGTTTACAGTACTGGTACTTTTCTCGCCATCTTTCTGGAAAGAATAAAATCAACGCAGTATCCCAAAATCTTAATACTCCAGAATACCTTTACCTTCCCGTACAATTTCAATGTCATTGCCGGAGCAATCAACAATGGTTGACGGAACGAGTTCTCCATAACCACCATCGATTACCACATCGGCTACATCCTGGTATTTTTCGTAAATCAACTCCGGATCTGTGGTGTATTCAATAATCTCGTCCTCATCATGAATAGAGGTGGACATAATAGGATTACCCAATTCTTCCACAATCGCACGAATAATATTATTGTCCGGAATCCGGATGCCAACTGTCTTCTTCTTTCCCTTAAAGTATTTCGGAACATTGTTATTGGCTTCCAGAATAAAAGTGAAGGGCCCGGGAAGATTTTTCCGAATCAGTTTGAAAACGTGGTTCGGTATTGGCTTGGTAAAATCAGAAAGATGGCTAAAATCACTACAGATAAACGAAAAGTTACTTTTCTCGACCTTTATCCCCTTTAAACGCGCGACTTTTTCAACGGCTTTCTGATTGGTGATATCGCACCCCATTCCGTAAACAGTATCGGTTGGGTAAATAATCACACCTCCCTGCCGCAATATATCAACAACATCCCGAATGTCTCGTGGATTAGGATTTTCGTTATACAACCTTACCAACATATTTTCTACTTTTGACCCTCAAAATTAGTTTTTTCAATCGTAATTCAAACCACCCGTATTTTATAACACCAATGGAAAGACGCTTAATAGATACAGCAGATGGCTCGAAAACATTGTTTATCCCGGCAATGGATGAGCAATATCACTCGGTGAACGGGGCGCTCACCGAATCTGACTATGTTTTTCTTCAGCAAGGCTACCGCGCCCATCCCTCAGCATCGCCTGCCGTATTTGAAGTAGGGTTCGGAACCGGACTAAACGCGCTGGTTACTGCCCTTCAAGCCAACAAAAGCAAAAGAAGTACCCGCTTTGTCAGCATCGAAAAATACCCTGTTACGCCGGATGAAATACAAGCGCTTGACTACGGCAATCTTTTCTCGGAAGAAGCCGTTCATTTGTTTCAGGAAATACACGCAGCAGAATGGGACAAAGAGGTTCCTGTTTCCGACTACTTTTCGCTGCTAAAAATACACGCCGACCTCACTGAATACAATTTCACCGAAGGGCAGAAATTCGATGTAATTTATTTTGATGCCTTTGGCCCCGACAAACAGCCCAATATGTGGCAAAACGACATTTTTCTAAAAATTTACCATGCTTGCCGTCAAGATGCAATCTTTGTAACCTACAGTGCAAAAGGCGAAATCAGACGGAAACTCGCGGCTTGCGGCTTCTCAATGGAGCGTCTTCCCGGGCCTCCCGGGAAAAGACAAATGCTGCGAGGAATCAACAAACAATGACATTTTGCTACAGAAACAATAGAATAGATCAAAAAAATCTGAACATCATAGCCGATTGTTCGACAAAAAATTATGCTTACTATTTTTTAACATTTTTTAAAACACCCTTTTTTGTGACAAAAATCAGCTAATCTTTTGAGGCAAAACGTCCTTTAAACAAGTTTAAAACCAATGGCTTGAGAAGAAAAAATCACAGAGAGTGAATCTAACTATTCGTTTTTTGTGATAGATATTTTCTATCGAACAAGTAATTCTCATCTTGGATTTTGAAAATATATCCGTAAAATTTGGGTGTAATTCAAGGTGAAGGTTTATGATATTTCAATTTCAGATCAATTCACAAGAATCCCAAAACTTCCGATTGGAGGTTACTCTCGATGCAAAACATTCATTTTTCGATTTTCATACTATTATTCAGAAAAGTGTAGGTTTTGAGTCGCACCAACTGGCATCTTTTTTCGTCTCGGAAAACAGATGGAAAAAGCTGGTTGAGATATCGATGCTCGACTTAGGTATAAATGGCGCGGCGTTCTTTATTATGCAAAAAACAAAGTTAAGCGACTTGCTGCATACCGAACGACAACAGTTGATTTATACTTTCGACTTCTTGAATGACAGATCATTTTTAATAGAACTAACTGGTATTATTATGGGAAAAAATCTTAATGAACCATTTATCACCCTAAAACAAGGAGAAGCCCCTGTACAGGTTCTTGGAGAAGAAGTTGCTCACCATGAACAACTTGACCTAATGCAAGAAGAAGTGTACATGGATTTTGGCGAGTTGGATGACTACACCGAAATCTTTGGGGAAATGGATGATTTCTGAACCTCGGTGGTAAATGAGAATTATTTTTAAGAAATTTCAAGACTGTTCATCTTATTTTGAACAGTCTTTTTTTTGCCCTTAATTTGCGAAAAAGACACCATCTTTTATGCAAAAAACACTTGTTGTCCTGACCGGTCCTACCGGAATTGGAAAAAC